>JAGHTW010000226.1 GCA_018065145.1 Candidatus Prevotella equi | reverse complement strand
TCCTTGCCTATTAGATTGATAGCTTGGTGAAGAATCGACAGACCTTTATATGGCAGTATGTAACCAAAGAAAAGTATGTATTTGTCTGGTAGTGATATTTCTAATTCTGCTTCTGGTAGCGAAGCAAAAGATTCGAAGATGCCGAAAGGATTGACATAAACAAGCGACATGTCTATGCCCTCAATCTGTGAGATGTCATTTAGGGAGTTGTCAGAGAAAACATGAATCTTGCATCTTTTGTTTATTGCCTCTCTTAAAAGTACAGAGGGCTTTGCTGATGGTTGTGCATGATTCCATACCTCATGAAGGGACACTATAATGTTGCCCTCGAGGTAATGCAACAGATGTTTCATGTATGGCATACTGTAGTTGCCAATCATGTTTATGGCTTCGTAACCTTGTGCGTTTATGTGTTTGGCAGCTTTGTGGGCTTGGTATGCCATGATGACGCTGACAATGTTGCGCACAATGGGAAGGGAAGCAAATGGCTTGATCTGTGAGAATGTGAAGACGTTGAGATTGTTGCAGCCTACATAATCAAGAATGCCGGAGTACAGCTGGCGTGGGATGGTATTTATGCCGTAGTGCTCAGCTTTGTAATCCAGTTCGCAAGCCTCTGGTTCGTGTACTTCGCGGCGGTAGATATACAGGTCTATGGTGTATCCACGCTTGCAGAGTTGACGAATCAGGGGAAGTGTGCTACCCAGAAAGTTCTCGGTTATGAATGCTATTCTCTTAGCCATGCTTGAGGGATTTTATGCTTTGTATTATAATCTGCTTAATAGATAAGCGGTATTCTTGACGATGCTTTATCCAATAGAAACAGCGCATGATGCCTTTGCTGATGTCTTTGCGTATCAGGTCGTTGGTATGGAAGGTGAAGTGACGCACGGCATCTGTCTTCAGTAACTCCAGTGTCTTTTCGTCTTCGACGTTGGTAGGTGAATATCCATCAAAGTATTCTTCATACCACGCCTGCTGCATCATAAGAGCTTGCAGTTTACGTCGGTTGTTGCCGTCAGAGGAAATGGAGAAACGGTTCTTGCGGTAGTTGAAGCATGTTTTCTGTGTGTTTGCTATGCCGTGTGGAGTGGCAGCAATGACTGCAGTGATGTCGTCGCTGCCCCATGCCAGTGGTAATGGATAGTAGCCATTGTTCTTGCGCAGGACAGATAACTTGTAGCAGAAGTCGCCGATGAACTGTTGTCTGCCTTCGCCAAGCCAACGGTAATAGATAAGTTGAAGTGGCGTTTCTATTTCCCAACGTGGCTCCATCAGTTCCATGACATTGTTATTCTCATCGATAACTTCTGTCTGACCATGTATCACATTCACATCGGGATATTTTTCTGCTATGCGTGCGTATTCTTCCAATGCGTGTGGTGGCAGCATGTCATCGTCGCCCATACAGATGACATAGTCTCCGGTGCAGTATGTCAAGGCATTGCTCCAGTTCTCTGCAAGATGTTCGGCACCGTAGTTGTGGTCGTTGCGGTGGTATTTTATTCTTGAGTCAGAAAGATATGGACGCGCAACACCTTCTATGTCCTCAGGGGAACAGTCATCAATGATAATCAGCTCCCAGTGAGGATATGTCTGAGCAAGCACGCTTCTGATAGCAAGGTCAAGAAACTTACTCTTGTATGTTGGTATTGTTATTGATATCTTCATTTTGTACTGTCTCTTGAACTAAGGCTTCTTGTATTTCAATCTCTTGATGAGGCGTTGTTTCACTGTCATTATCTTCCGTATTCTTCTTTTCTTCTACTGCATCACTAATATAGAGTGAGCAGATGTATATGGCAGATATCCATGTGTACATTTCAATCCTGTTACGGTAAGGGAAGATAAAGATGGATATAAAACCAGTGGCTATGACGTAGAGCCTGATATATAGTGGTATTCTGTTTCGGTAGGTGACGAGAATACGAAATACTACCAGGAAGTATGCAATACTCCATGGCCATCCGTAGGAAAATGCTTCGCCGAAGAAACCGATGTCGCTAAGGTGATAGAGCTTGTGAATCCATTCTTTTATGAGTGGTATGGAAAAGCCATGGCCGAATATGGACTCTATAGGATGGGTGATGAAGTATTCTGAGATGAAACCGATAAATTCAAAGCGTATGGCATGAGAGAAACTGTCATCTTGTGAATCTTTAATCATATCACCGAAAAGGTCTTCCCAGAAAAATGCGAGAATTGCCGTGAGGATTACCATCATTGTGTAGGCTATAATCTTTATCCTGCGGCCTTGCAGCATGAAGAAAGAAAGACCCAATGTAAATACGGTGGCTATGAGTACCTGTTTGGTGAGATACATATATACGGAGAACAACATAAGACCTGTAAGTAAAGCCCAATGTATTCGGAATGTTGTCATAAACTTACACCAAAAAAGAAAGAGCATAAGCATTTGTAAAGGAATACAGCCCACGAAAAGACGCACAATACCATTTCGCTCTCCACTAACGACTAATTCTCCTAAAGTTTCACCTGTTGGGTCGCCAAAGACTGTAAACAGAGGTTCCACCAACTGCATTATCTGAATTCCGACAGTACCTATTGCAACTATGCCTAATATGATTAGAATACGTCGTTCTGTAAAATGAAAGCGATGGAATATAATAAATAATGTAGAAACGAAAAGCCATGGCAATGATGAAAGCAGGTCTTCGCTTAATGTACCGCCAAAAATAATAGAACTTATATGGCACGAGATGGGCCATACAGTAAGAAAAAGAACGTAATATTTGAATGGAATGTATTTATTACGTAACTGCACCATGAACAAAAAATACATGGCGTAACAAATAAAGGCAATCAATACATAATATCGCATTTGGAATATGTATGCCCAGCTCATGAAATTGAAGCAGTTGCCAAGGATAATGGCAAATATCGACATGAAGATTACGATTAACGTATTCTCCGTACCGTTGATAAATCTGCCTATGCTAGTATTTGCTATTGCCATTAATTGTAGTTCTTTATAATAGGTATGTGGTTTAATGTTATATAGAATATCTCGCTTTTAAGGTATTTTTTCTGTATGATAAAAGTATATATCAATGCTACTCCTCCCGTAATAGCCAGTAACAATAAGTTGTTGTACCCAAGATAATAATGGGAAATCAGTAGGAATATAACGATGGGCGTGTATGCTGCTAAGTATTCAAGGAATCGTTTGTAAGGTAAATTTAACTTTGAAAAACTACATATTGTAACATACGAGGCTATAGCAACGATGCTTTCTGAACATATCCACGTGATGGCAGAACCTACAGCTCCTAAGTGTTTAACGATTATGAGATTTATTATGATTGATGTCAAGGCACCAATGATGGCATTGCGTAAAACTATATTATCTTTCTTCATAGGGAGAAGAATCTGTAAAACGAAAATCTGAGAAAAACCGATAACGAGTATTAAAGGCATAATAAGTCTGAATGGAAGATATGAACCTTCAAAACCTTTGCCTACAAGAACACTTAGTATGGAATCTCCGTTGATTATACAGAATGTAATTACAGGGAAAGAGAAGAAAAGAATAGCCTCAAATGACAGCTGGATCTTTTGCCAGAATTCTGTTGTCTTACCTTCGGAAAGAAGAGACGATAAGCGTGGCAGCATTACGCTGGTAAATGCTGTAAATAAGGCAATGATAATGGTATATAATTTCGTTGCAGTGGTATAGTACCCCACTTGTATGGTATCTGTGATAATACCGAGCCAAGCGATATTAAGTGAAAGGTAAAGCGAGGTGACTAATTTGTAAAAACCATTGGAGAAATAAATCTTGAGATATGGTTTTAACTTGATATTCTTAAATGAGAAATGGACAAACCTCCGAGCATAACGAATGTTTATGAGGGCATTGATGACAACGGACGAAACTGTTAAAATGTAATATGTTGATATATTTGTCTTGTCTTGGATGAAAATGAAGATACTTGCAATGTATATGCATTTTACAAAGAGAGAGCGTTTTGTGATGTACGGAAAGTCTTCCATACCTATAAAGAGCCACTCTGTGAGAAATAAATTCATCAACAATTTACATAGTCCCACTGAAAGAAGCTCCTTGTATGGCTGTAATTGTGGAATTATGAACATTGCCATGGCTACGATAATTATGGCAATGATGGTAGAGATGGAATTGAGCACCAGCAGACTGGAAAAGATGTTTGAACGTTTTTCCTTGTCATTCTTACATGAGGCTATTTCACGTATGCCTACGATAGAAATACCCATCATGGATATGAGTATCGCATAATCGATAATGCTATCTACAAAGTTTACAATGCCAATCCCACTGACCCCTAATGTGCGTGATACATAAGGGTATGTTATTAGTGGGAAAAGATAGCTGCTGATGGTTAGAATACTGCTATATGCAAAGTTCCGTTTTATGCTCATTGTAATCTTATTTCGCTTCAAATAGTTTCTTCATTTCTCCGTGATTGAACCAAATGACTGATATTATTGTTGCAAGGATTAGCATAGAAGCGACAAAGAACATGCGTTTTGGACCAGCTGGTTTGATAGGTACAGTTGCACTCTTGAGTGTAGTGAAGGCAGGAGTACGCTCCTGAAGTTTTGCCTTTGTTGCCTCCAACTGTGTCTTCATTGCCTGATAAGTGTTATAACACATCTGCATCTCGTTCTCAAGTTCATCGCGCTTGGATTGCTGGCTCTGGAGTATAAGATCTTGGTTGGCATCGCAGAACTGTGCATACTCATTGACGGCAGAACGGTATTCCATATTTGCACTGTCAGTGAGGTGTTGATAGTGTTCTGCATCTATACGAGTCTTTTTTGTACGATATTCTATAATATGTTCCTGAAGACGTACGCGGATAGAGTCTGCAAGCGATGCACAAATCAATGGATCCTGATCCTTTACAGTAATGGTTATAACATCTGTCTTCTTGTTTACGTTACAACTAATCATCGATTTAACCCTTTCTGTTAGTTCAAAATCAAATTCTGACAATTGGAATGGGTTAAGTTCTTTAGCGTTACCAGGCTTACCTTTTGACTTATCCGATAATGCTTTCTTAATATGCGAAATCATTTGGTAGAACGGGTTCAAAAGCCAGTTCTTCTTTTGATGTTTTGCCAAATACGTGTAATAGTCTGTTGTCAAACTTCCATCTAATGTTGTAACCTTTATATTAAATAAACTGACAACGAACTGATTTGAAGTAAAAAGATCTGGATACAACGTTGGATAAATAGCATCATTACCAGCTCCTCCAAGATTAATACCAAAGTTTGAGGCTAAACCTCCAAGTCCACTAGCAACATCCTCGCCAGATGTTTCTGGTGCCAGTGATACCTCACAGGTATAGAAGCGTGGCTGTGGTAATATCCACAGGCATGATAGGGCGAAGACTATTGACCAAATAATAAAGAAGGTTTTCTTCTTTGCCAACAGTGTCTTGAAGATTTCTCCAAGGTCGATTATGTTCTTATCGTTATTTTCCATTGTTATTTCTTTGTAAGGTTGGCTATTGTAGCAATTGTTGTAGCAAGGGCTGCTGCAGAGTTACCAATAGCAAGCCATTGTGTTGTCTTTGCAGGATCTGCCTTTGGCTTTGAAGGAACGATGATTTCACAACCAGGGGTAGGCTTCATTCCTTTGCCCATCTGGTTTACTGTACCGTTCATGTGAACGATATATGTATGGCTCTTTTTTGCTCTATTGCCAAAGCCACCAGCTTGGTTTATATAGTACTTGGCATTCTCACCCTTCTTGTATGCCACGGTGTTAGGATAGAGCACGTCGCCGCTAATCTTCACAGTGTTGTTGTATTCTGGTACAATGATGCGGTCTCCTTCGCGAAGCACGAGGTCATTGTCGCTACCTGGATTCTTCAGTGCTTTGTCAAGATATATACCTACATAATATTTATCGCCGATATCGAGTTTGTTGATGTCAATGCTGTCACTGCCTTCACTATCAGTCTTCGCCATCTTTAATATCTGCTGCATGCGTATGCGTTCCTCGTCGTTTATTCGACGTTCAAGTCTTGCACCCTTGATGTATGCTTGCATGTTCGTACCGCCTGCTGCTTTTACAATATCAGAGAGACGTGTCTCGCGTTTTGTTAATGTATAGTTGCCTGGGAAGTTTACCTCACCTTCAATTGCTACGTTCTGTTGTGATACGTAACCAGGACTGCGACGTACATATACTTGGTCGTATGGTTCAAGAACGAATCCTTGCTCGCCATCAATGACAAAACCGTCCTTCAATGCAAAACTGAACGTCTTTGCAATGATGGAGTCTGACGATGTTGCCTGAGCGTTATATATGCGGCGAGATACGTCAACCTTTACTGTAGATGCTGTCTCTTTTAAACCACCTGCCTGCAATACAAAGTCTTCAAGTGTTTCATTGTCTGCATACTGATATACTCCTGGATAGTTTACTTCGCCATGGATAGTAATGGTGCGGTCTGTCTGCTGCTCGCTCTTGGTAGGAATGAACAGTATGTCCTCGTTCTGTAAAGGAATATCAGCTGCGGTGCCTGCAAGGATTCCTGCTACGTCAACGCTGATAACCTTAAGGGTGCGGTCTGGATTCATGCGGTGCATCACGCCACGGTTTGTGAAGGCATCTTCTGTTACGCCTTCTGCATGTTCCAGCAAGGCACGTACTGTTGTCAGTTCATTACCTAACTGATACATTCCTGGACGGAATACTGCGCCCTTTATCTCTACCATGTTTTCATAACGATTAAGGATAGAGTCAACGGTTACAACGTCACCATCGGCAACCTTGAATGAACTCATATCAAACTCATTGATATTGAATACGGCGCGTTTGCTGCCACTATTGCGGATTATTCGTACGGATTTCTTATAAGCATCGCTTTGGAAGCCTCCAGCGTACTGTAGAAGAGATTGTACGCTTTCAGATTTCTTCATTTCGTAGTACATAGGACGCTTTACCTTACCCGAAATGTCAACCATACTATCGAATGGACCAACAACGATGACATCATTGTCGTTAAGACGTATATTGCCCTTCAACTTGCCGTTGAGAATGTAATCGTAAACGTCAACTACAGTAACGAGTCTTCCTGCGCGGTACACCTTGATATTACGCAATGTACCTATCTCGCTAACGCCACCTGCCATGTAAAGCGCATGGAATACGGTAGCGAATGCTGATAAAGTAAATGTTCCTGGAGTCTTTACCTCACCCATTACGTTTACGGAAATGGCGCGTGTTTGTCCAAGAGACATCTTTATGTTGCTACTGCTGTAACGGCTGCCGAGTGTAGAACGCAGACGTGCCTGTGCAGCGCTAATGCTAAGTCCTGCAATATTGATTGGTCCGTATCCTTCGATGGTGATGTCGCCATCAGGGCTAACGGTGTAGGTGTTTGATTTTTGTGAAGCACCATAGATGTCAACCTTCACAGCATCACCAGGTCCAACGGTGTAGTTCTGCGGTGTCGCAATGTTCATCGCAGGTTCAAACGTAAGTTCCTGATTGTTGAAGATGTTTCTTCCAAACACTTGTCTTCCGTTATATAAAGCTTCAGAGAATGTTTCTCTTGGAGTGCTGAGAGTGTTCTCTGTATCAACAAGCTCTTGCTCGTTTTCTGCTGCGTCAATATTAGTCTTTGTTACATAGTCTTCCTTTTTCTTGCCATTGTTCTTGCGCATAATACTTTCTGCATTGCTAACAGCGGCATCAGCAATGGCGCCAGTTCCCTGGTTCTTAATCTGCTTCTGGTATTTGTCACGAACGCGTCGAATCTGTTGTATGTCAACGCCTTTCTCCATCAGTTTCGTTACAATCTTAGCTTGTGAAGTACCAGCATTATGTTCTTTTACAATAAACTGCATAATTTGGTCATCGGTCATAGACGACTGTGCAAGTATCGTTGTAGAACTTATGATGCAGAAAAGGGCAAATAGAAGTAATTTTTTCATATAACTTATTAAGTGTTCCTTTGATTTTTAGTATTATATTTATAAATATAACGCATACAATTACGAAAAATTGTATGCGTTATTCTTTTTTATTCGGATTGTGAGGTTTGTTCATTGGTAAATTGGACTCTTCTCCACATTACGAAAAGCGCTAACAGTACGTAGATGGATGTTTGTGTCCATAGGATGCGATACTCTTCTGCGACGTCGGAAAGCAATGCTCCCATGCTGCTTATGCGGATGAATCCGCGCACGGCAAAGGTGCTTGGGAAGATACTTGACAGTCCTTGCCATACGCCTGGAATCGCAGTCTGGGGCCATGATACGCCGGTCATGAAGAGAAGTGGTACACTGGTGAATACTACTACCAGCATTACACTCTCTCTGTAGCGAACCATCTCGCTGATAATAATTGAGAAAAAGACGCACGACAATAGATATGGTGTGAAGAATTGTAGTAAATCCCATCCGTGTACCATGCTTACAAAACCGAAGAAGCGTGGGACTGCGAGTGTTATCCATGCAAGCATGACCGAGAAGATCATAAGGTAGCATAGACTTTTGCCAAACAGCAAGTTTATGGCTTGCGTGATACTATGGCAGTTTCTTGCTTTGTAGTTTACGTATTTGCGTTCACGTTCTGTGCCGGCAATCATTCCCACACCGAGAATCATTGCTTGCTGTATAATCAATACCAAAACGGCAGGCAAGATAAAGTTGCCATAACCTCCTGTAACGTTGAATATCGGTACTTCTTCAAATTCCAACGGATGTGTAGAAACTTCATCTTGGCGCGCTGTGGTGTTGCCCAGTCGTTGCTCCTGTATCTTTGTACCGAGTTCTATTGATACTAGATTTGCGGTGACTAGTATTGCCTTGTAGGTGAGCATGTAACTCATGTCGCAATATACACTGACATGCGACTGTTCCATGCGTCCTACCTTCTTGTCAAAGTCTTCGGGGAAGTATATTATTCCGTATCCCTCGCTGCGGCCTATTGCTTCCTTCGCCTCTTTTATACTGTTGCACTGAAGGGCGATGCTTACTTCTGGCGATGCGTCGAACATCTTCGCAAAGTCGCGGCTGAGCGTTGAGTGGGAATCGTCAACAAGTATCACAGGAACTTCCCTTGCCACTTCATTGTTGTATATCCACGAGTAAAGTATAGGGTAGGCGATAGGTAGGAATACGAAGAACAGCAATACTCCTTCGTCTTTGAGTATTGCTTTTATTTCGTTGTACCATGCGTCGGCCGCTGTCGTTATGTAATTGATAGGTCTCATGGTATGTATTCGAAATTATTGTATGTCTTCTTCATCCTTCTTACAACCAGCAATGGCAGCAATGCAAAACATATCAATGCGATGATGCTGGTCATTACATTGGCAAGAGGGTAGGTGTTGAAGATACACAGTTGATAGATAAGGTAGTAGTGTCTCATAGGGAACAGCCATGAGAGAGTCTGCAGTGGTGCATCCATGGCAAAGATAGGGAATGCCGTGCCTACCATGGAGAAATTGAGGACACCCCACAATGAGCAGATACTCATGGACATTCGCATTGACGGTATAGCACCATAAAGGAATACTCCAAAGCCCTGTGCTGCTATGACGACGAGCAATCCAAGAAGCATCAGGCGTCCTATGCCACCAGGCGCAGGGAAGTGTAGTATGCCGAAGATATACAGGAAGCATGCATATAATATAATAAGGTGTACGCATGCCTGTGGTATCAGTTTGCTGTATAAGGCTTTCAGCATGTTGCCATCTGCCATTTCCAACCATTGCTTGTAAGTACCGAACTTCTGTTCAGCTCCGAGGGAATAGGCTGTCAGCAGGAATATAAACAACATGATACATGTAGGAATGAGCATCACGCTGAGATATATGTTATAGCTAACCCATGGATTTCCTATATTGTGTGTGTCCAACTTTATGGGCTGGAGAAAGGCCATCGTCTGTTGTGGCGTAGCTCCGCGTGCTGTCATTGTTGCCTGTCCTACGGCGGCATTGCCCAAGGTACACATTGTCTTCATTTCCTTGTACAACAAAGAGCCGGCAAGTAGAGTGGCGTTGCTGAAATAAACCGACATGCGTGGCTGACGACCTGATATCATCTTCTGGGTCATTCCTTCAGGAAAGAGGATGAATCCGTATATCTCGTTGCGCTGTACCGCTTTGCGGGCATCGGCAATGTTGTTGTAATGTTCTACTACCTCAGCCGATTGAAATGCATCGATAAGTCTTGTCAGCTTTCGTGTCGTGGATGTATTGTCGTTGTCTATCACGCCGATAGGCATATTGACGGGCTGTCCACTGTTCATGATGGAGGTAAAGAATACCGTAATGAACAGTGGCAGCACCACCATACATATTACATATATGGGGTGGTGCAGCAATAGCCTTATTTCGCGTGCTATCAATGCCTTCATCTTGTAGTTGGCTTATTTTTGTTTTCTGATGATTACGGACATGCCAGGGCGCAGACCTTCAAACTTCTTTGTTGGACGAGCCTTTACCTCAAAGGTCTTCATGTCATACTGTCCGTTGCTTTTTGTCGCCTTCCATGTAGCATAGCTACCCTGGTCTTTCATGGACGTAACCTTCATCTCTATCTCTTGGTTGAAAGCAGGGAGGAAAGCAGTAAACGTATCACCTTTCTTGATGCCGTTGAGTTGATCCTCACGCATATTGAAACATCCCCATACGTCTTCCATGATACTTATGGTCATAATAGGAGCACCGCTGCCTACAAGTTCGCCAACCTTAGGATATATTGTTGATACCTCTCCATCCATCTGTGCTATCTGTACAGTCTCACGGATGTATGAAGATACTTCCTTTACTGCACCCTTAGCACGGCTTACCTGTGCCTGTGCAGCAAGCTTCTCTTCGTTGCGCGCACCATTGACAGCCATGTCGTACTGGCTCTTTGCGGCTTTCTCTTGTGCTTCGAAAGCCTTGTATGCGGCGTATGCCTCGTCGCGCTTCTGCTCGCTCAGTACTCCTTCGTCATAAAGCCTCTGTACGCGTTCGTATGACTTTTTGTGTATCTCAAGTCCTGCCTGTGCCTGCTGCCATAGTTCGTATGCACCCTGTACTTGTTCCTTTCTGGCACCATTCTGTGCCATTTGACTAACTGCGGAAGCAGCATCCTCGGCACTCTCTGCCTGCATCTTCTTTGCTTCTATCTCTGGTGCGTCAAGGATTACCAGTGTATCACCAGCGTGAACATAGTCACCTTCCTTTACTCGTATCTCAAGAATGCGTGAAGGTACCTTGCTTGATACACGATACTCCTCTACGTCTATCTGTCCCTGAATGATCTCTTCTTCGTTGCCAATGGTAAAGAAACCAATGGCACCAACAGTGATGACAACCAATACGAAGACTGCCAGCGCTATCATTACACTCTTATGTTGTGCTTTATTTTCCATGTCAATATGAATTATGAATTATAAATTATGCATTGTGCATTATGAATTATGCATTAAAAAAGTCCTACAGCTTTTTTCAGCGCTGTCTCGCTTAGTTTTACATCTATCTCGGCGTCAACCTTCTGTGTCTGTGCCTGTAGCCATGCTGTCTGTGCAGCCATGACGTCAGATGTCTGCATCACGCCCTCTTTGAAACCGACGTTAGCACAGCGCAGGTTCTCTTCTGCGCGTTGGATATTCTTCTTTGCGGCAGAGAGATTCTTGTTTGCTTCGCGAACCTTGAAGGTGCATTGGTTTACCTGCAAGTCAACCAACTCTTCTGCTTCGCTGAGCTGTAACTGTGCAATGTTTGTGGCGTTCTTTGATGCACGCACCTTATACATTGTCTCTCCCCAATCCAATACTGGGACGCGAACCATTACACCAACGTTGAATGATCCTTTGAATTTTCTCTCAAAACTGTTATAAACGCTTGGACTTGAGAATAATGCACCAGTCATGAGCGCTACCTGAGGCATGTATCCTGCTTTTGCAATACGTGTCTGTTGTTTGGTTATGTCAACGGCATCGCTGAGCAACTGTAACTCTGGTCGTAGCTCGTTGATGTTGTCGGCATAATACTCTTGTGCGATGATATCGCCTTCAAGCTCTTCTTTCAGTTCATCCTCAAGTGTTATGTTCTCGTTCATCGGCATGCCACACTCCTTGCAGAGAAGCATTTTAGCAAGGGTTAGACCGTTATCCACCTTTGTCTTTACCATCTCTGCTTCGTTGACGGCAACGTCCACTTTCAGTCCGTCGGCGCGTGTAGCGACGCCGTTGTCTATCATCTTGTGAACGTCAGCATTCAACTTCTCCACGAGTTCCAGATACGCTTCCGCCAGTCGCTGCTTGTGACGCAGGGACACTACTGTCCAATATGCGTTTTCTACAGCAAAGAGAACATCCTGTTGCTTGGCTTCGATATTAGTGTCTGCCATCTTCTCTGCTATGTCAGCCATCTTATTGGCACTGACTATGGCACCACCCATATACAAGGGTTGTGTGAGTGTTGCAGAAGCGGTAAAGATGTGGTGGGTGTTTGTCCTGAAAGCGTCAACAATCTTTTGACCTATCTCGTCGCCGGCAAGTGCAAATTGCTGCATCATCTGCTGTCCCATCTGACCGAAACCAAGCTTTACGTCATTGGCAATATCTCCAAGGATGAGAGCCTTGTTCAGATCTAGATTGCCTTTGCTCATTTGTTTTCGCAAAACTCCTTGCATGACTTGCTGGAACCCAGCGTCCAATCCTGCCATGTGGCCCTGGATGGTGCCTGCGCCGATAGAACCGATGTTGCTAAGCAGTTCTTTCTGATCATTGTTGAGGATGGATACTTCACGGCTTGAATATACGTAACCGCCTGTCACGTCTATGTGTGGCAGATATTTCGTACGGGCTGCCTTGCGCGTGTTTGTTGCCACCTCCTTCTTCATTCTCGCTATACCGACCTGCTTATTGGAACGCAGCGCCTTGGCACGGCAAGAGTCGAGTGTCAGCACTTGCGCCTCTACGGACGTAAGTGTAATGACGGAAACGAATAAGAGGAATAATCTTTTCATTACTGTAATGATAATAACATTTTTGGAATGCAAAGTTACAGTATTTTTTTTAGAAATAGCAAGTTTTTAACAATTAATAGTAACTTATTGATATTTCTTTCGTTTTATTATTGTCTTTTTCCATGATAGTCCAAACGCTATCCTTATTTTTGAATATTTCTTACCTGAAAAAGAATGATATGTGTTTGATAATGGTTGAGATAAGTCCGTAGTGTTTCCTCATGATGTGAAAACGCTCAATGAGGGAGGCACGATGGTTCTTTATCGACATGCCGCCTTCAAGATAGTTGCACAGTACTCGATTGGTGTTGTGCAATGTCAATCCCTGTTCTTCTGCTTTCTTCATGATACGTATGCACCAGTCAACGTCTGCTGACAAACGATAATGGAGGTCGTAAGGTGTCTGTTTGGCGATGCTGGTGCGGGCGTAGAACGACTGATGGCATACGAGCATGCCGTTCTTAAAGCTTCGCCATGATAAGTGCTTTGGTGGCTGTAAGCGTCTGTGATAAAGAAACTCCCCTTTTTCGTTGACGATGTCAGTGTTTCCGTATAGTACTCCCGGCAGTTCTTTGCTTTCGCCGCCGATAAGCTCCTGCGAGATTGTCTGTTCCGATGGAAATATATCGCCGGCATTCAGGAAGACGATGTAATCGCCCTTCGCTAACTGTATTCCTTTGTTCATGGCATCATACAATCCCTTGTCGCGCTCGCTGATGATGGTCAATGGGTGCGGTGAGGACAGTTTGTAATCGGCAACCATCGCCATGGTGTTATCTTTTGAAGCACCGTCAACGATGATGTGCTCAATGTTGGGATAGGTCTGTCTGGCAACGCTGTCAAGGGTGCGTTGCAATACTTCTGCTGCATTGTATGTGCAGGTTATGATGGAGAACGTTATCACGAAAAATCGCCTTTGTAAGTGTTTGAAAATTAAG
>JAGHTW010000114.1 GCA_018065145.1 Candidatus Prevotella equi | reverse complement strand
GTGACAGTAAGCAAACAGACCCTAAGGTTCTAAGAACCCTTTCATCATAAAGACATGGTTAGTTAATGATTATTTGATTTGGTAATATTTGGTTAGTTAGTGATTATTCACAAAAAAAAAAGAGATACCCTGTGAGTATCTCTTTCTTTTTGTGGACCAGCCTGGGCTTTGAGAATGAAAATTATTGAGATTGTTTGAGACTGAAAAGTGTTGATTATTAATTGTTTATATTTTATGCTGATAACATTCGTTCTCATCAGTTCTCACTTCGGTTGACAAAAATGCATAATTTTGTCAACCGATTTTTTATACATAAATTTGTAGGGCGAAAACACTTCCTCATTTTCGAATTCGCCCCATTTGAAGATTGGGATTATGTGTACATTTGTACGATTTTTAATTTAGAAACTATGGCAACTATAAAATTTAGTTTATCGAACAAGGAACGCTCAGATACTAATGAGCATGAAATCCTTCTGCGCTTGTCTATTGACAGACAGCATGTTTTCCGTGCGAAAACTGGATTGTATGTGAATAAAAAATCTTGGGATGAAAAGAATCAGAAGATCATTGTGTCAAGAATGCGAACCATGGAGAATGCTGCAAAGAATAAACTTCAGGGAGATATTGACGCATTAAAAAATACAATTATCAGCGAGGCCCTTTCTACTCCAATCTCAACAATAAACAAAGATTGGCTTGTAGGTATTATCCAGAAGTTAACTGGAAGAGTTGTAATGTCATCCACTTGCAGTACAATGCCAAATTCCGGAAAAAACAATTTTGTCGATTCCTTAGAGTATTTTATCAAGGTACAGTGCAAGAGCAAGAGACGCGCCGACCATTTCCATTGTATGATGAGAATGGTTAAAAGATTTTGTGTCTATGCATGTATCAGTCTTGACATTAACACTCTTAGTTCTGATCATCTTATCCAGTTTGAGAATTTTTTGCAGATTGAGCATACATTCTTTGACTCTAATGGCAAGTGCATTAAACATGCTAAGGTGTATGAAAAAGAACCATGTATCACTACTCCACAGCGTCGAGGTATCAATGCAGTAAATGAAATCATGCGTCGCTTGCGTACCTTTTTCAACTGGGCTGTAAAAAACAAACTCACGGAAAATAATCCATTTTTAGTATATAAGGTACCAACATGCGTGTATGGAACTCCATACTTCTTGACAAGTGAGGAACGTGATGAACTATTCGCTTTTGACTTCTCTTCGCGTCCAGCATTATCAATACAGAGAGACATTTTCGTATTTCAGTCTAACGTTGGTATGAGAGTTGGAGATTTGTATGAGTTAACTACTGCTAACATAGTTAATGATGCTTTGGAGTATGTCGCGAATAAAACCAAAGACGAGTCTGGTCAAACAATTAGAGTTCCGCTCTCCTTACAGGCGAAAGAAATCCTGAGTCGTTATCAGTCATGTGATCAAGTAGAGTTACTACCATTTATCTCGATACAGAAGTACAATAAAGCAATTAAAGAAATGCTCAGGTTAGCAGGCATCGATAGAGTTGTTACTGTACTGAATCCGACCACAAGGGTTGAGGAGCAACACCCTATATGGGAAGTAGCTTCTTCCCACATGGCTAGACGTAATTTTATTGGTAACCTTTACAATAAAACTCAGGATCCAAATGCAATTGGTTCAATGACTGGTCACGTTGAGGGATCTAGAGCATTTGCCAGATACCGAAGCATTGATGATAAGGTGAAGAAATCCTTAATAGACATGTTGTAGGGAATACAAAATTAGAAGCAGACCCCGTCACATATCCACACAGATATGTGACGGGGTTATTTCATGGCGGCGAATTTAATTTGAGATACAAATTTTCGCCTCACTCATTGTTTTTTATTTGCAGTACTTTTGCACTCAAAATGACACAAGGTGTCCACGGTGGATGCTTGGACTGTCATAAAAGACAATTATGAACCATGACATTTTAGATTATTTAGCTGACAGAGTTGCGGACGCTCTGCTTGCAAAACAAGGAGATAATAAGTCTTCTATGGGTATTGAGGTTCGCTATTATACAGTTGATGAAATATGTCGTATGCTTCATGTAAGTAAGGCAACATATTATCGACACAAGGATATGGGCTACATAACTCCTGCAAAATATGTTGGTAGGAAACCTTTGTTCACACAGGAGTCAATGGATGTCTATCTTAATCACTTTAGTAGTTAACGCTGACAATCGTAAGGTTGACGGCAAGTAATAAACCTGAGAGTCCGTCGGTCTTCCTCACGTGAGAAGGTAGGGGGCTCTCTAAAAAACAGAAAAAAAGATGAACAACAATTCATCAGTAAGCACCAACAACGTAACTGGAGGTTTCGTTGTGTGGAGTCTCGTAGCTTTCGTAGCAGGAGGCGGTATTGGAGTGTTTGCCACTCGAAAGTATTATTCTGACAAGTTCGATGCTATCGCTACCACATGCATTAAGCTCGAAAACGATATTAACCATCTAAAAGAAAAGACTTATGAGTAGATTTTATGATGGATTGACAGATTCCGTTTTCTGTGCTGTAAAGGAGTTGATACGTTCTGGCTTTCGCGTTCTTCGTGTACCATCGGTGACCAAAAAGAGAAACGCCATAGAGGCAAGGCTGTACCAGATAGAGTATAGTCTTGTTGATCTGGAGATGAAACGGAAGGTGGAGGATTTTACGTTCCAACAGAGCATGCCATCCTTCCGTTCGCTTGACGAAACGCTCTCATCTACATCAGAAGCCCTAAAGTACCTATTTGGGGGACTCATGGTAGAGGGGGGGACCTATGTAGTCTTTGCACAGAAAGGCCAGGGTAAGAGTACATTCGCTATGCAGATGGCTCTCGCGCTAGCAAAGGGCAAAGACTTGAAGCTTTTCTCGGAATATAACAGATCGGCGGAAGACATATCTCCCCACCATGTGTTATATCTTGACTACGAACTTAGCGCAATTCAGATCAAGGAGCGTTATCGAGGTGTCTCAGCACCAACTTTGCACTGGTTAGGAACATGTCGCAGTAAGAACACGTCTGACTGCATGAAGCTCATGGAGGAATATCTCTTGAAAATTCCTGAAGGAGAGGAAGTAGTTGTGTTCGTTGATAACCTCACAAAGATAGGATGCGGTTATAGCCAACCTACAGAGGCTAAGGAACTATACGCCAGACTTGACGGACTCAAGCACACGCAGAAGAACAAGCATGGCAGGACTCTTACAGTAATTCTCGTCACGCACACGCAAAAGGATGTTAAGCCTGGAGCTCCTCTCACGCAGAATGATTACTCTGGTGCGCAGGACATCATAATATCCGCTGACGGGGTCTTCGCAATCGGTCCTACTAAATTCGGTAACGACACGAAATACCTCAAGGTCTTGAATAACCGTAATGCTATAGAGCCCGATACAGTATCTGTAATCAAGCACGTGAATCAACCATACAGCCGTTTTGAGGTTGTCAGTGAGATGAGCGAAGCTGATGCTCTGGCTGGAAGGGCAACATCCAGTATTCTATCTTCAGAAAAGGAGGAACCGAAATACCCGAAGCTAACTATATCTCAGGTGGAGGAGATGAGAACCAGGTTAAGTCAGATTGATCCAGAGACAGGTAAGAATTTCACAAAGAAGAAGGTGGCTGAGTTTTATCACATACCTGAGTCATACGTGAAACGATACAAGGATGGTAGTATGAAACCGATTCCAGACCATGAACCAGAGATAGGATAAAAGAGCCAGGAATAACAAATAACAGTCATAGAGGACACAGGTATAGCACATATTACCCCTACCCTCCATTGTTCTGTTATTTGTTATTTTTTGTTTCAAACATGCTGGTTCTGTGAGAGTTATCAGAATAACAGATAGGAAATAACAAGCACAGCTGGTAAGATAATGTTATAAGTGCTATCTGCATTGAGGCTGAGGGGCAGGCTACGCTTCTGTATACGAATCCCACCCACTTTTGCATGAAGCCTGTGCCATAACACGATCGATGAGTGGCGGTGAGAGACTTGTTAGATAAAAACGTCAGTACCGTCGCGCTACGTTGGATTATACGGATAGCAAGATAGCGTTTAAGTATTTATATAGCATCGGTATCTCTTCTCGTTACGATAGAGACCAAGGACTATATTACGCAAACTCTCTCTTCAACTTATCAAAGAAATTGGTACGTGCTCTCACTATGTCATCGTAATAACCTATGAGTAGAGGAAGATAACGCATATGATGGTTAAGAGCGACTTCTACTTGTAGTGATATATCTTCATTTATACTCGGACTACCTTTCAGTTTCTCGTACTCTTTCTGCATTCCTTTTAGGTAATCAAGTTTGTTTCGTGCAATCTCCAATGTCTTTTCTTGTATATAAATATCACCAGACTTAAGACATGTAATAGTCTTGGAGTTTACTTCTTCATTGAATTTATCATCGAAGTTCTGTAACTCTGAAAACATCTCGTTGATGCGCTCCTGCGCATTAGGTATGAATTCTATTATCATTGTCTATATATATAATCATTTACTTTTTTGCAGGGCCATTTAACTGACCATCAACAACAAACGGTTTGATTACTTAAACCGTATATCAGGCTTGCTGATTCTTATCGTGGAATGGTCACCCCCTTGATTTGACATCGGTATCTCGTCTGGCTGACAGAGCTTATATACCTCATTGTTAATGTAGTCGCTGAGATCAGAGACGTTGCCGCTATTAGCACCGAAGTTCAGGAGGTTAAGGACTGAGCGTGATGATGACTCCACCACCACCTTGCACGTCTGCGAACTCGTTGCCACCACCTTCATCTTCACGTTCTCAGAAAATGGTGACAGCCACGCTCCATGACGAGCCTCTACGATGAATAGACCATCATCGAACTTAACGCTTGAGAACTTCGTCCTCTTCATCTCAAACAGATTCCTCACTGCCGCATACGTCCTGCGGGCGTTGTGAGGAAACTCCAATGTTGTTTTCTCCATAGATAATATGATTTACGTAAACATATCCAGCATCATAGCGAAGAGCGAAGCACCATTGCTTAATTCTTTCTTTTCCTCGCCCATGAGCCTTGCTTCAAGGTAAAGGGGAGAGAGCAATCCTGCCCTCTCCATATCTATACCATATTTCCGTTTGAAAGCATCGTTGATGTCTTTGTTGCAGACGATAGGTAACCTGTTCATGCTGTCATACATCTGACTGGTTATCTCCACCTCCATACCCGGCTCTATCAACACATTGTTAAAGCAAACACGCTTCGTTACTGATATTTTCCAAAGTGACATAGGCGGTTAATCAAATAATGAGAAAAGTCCTTTCTTTATTGTTTTCAATTGCGTTCTTCATTTTAAGGCTTATATTTTTTAATAACATCCTCACATTCAGAAAGGACTAAATCAGCGTAGCCTTTTAAGATTTCTATTTTATCTTTCCCAAACCGAGTGCTGTTAAAACGTTTCGTCTTTAATGTTGTATAAATTGAATTAATTTCATTTTCGACATCCGCCCAATTCTTTATTTTATGATCAAGCATGTATTTGTTACAATCTATCATGCCCGACAGTTTTCCTAATGAACTCAATTCTCTATCAAATGAGTAAAATAGCATTCTAAGATAATTCATCATCATTATAGTTGTTGTTTGATATTTTCGAAGTGGAATTGGGGGGATGTTAAATTCTCCCCCCCAAAAAGTTATTGAATTGATGTTATTTGCTGTTCTATGATTTCTTTTGCTTTGATGAGAGAGTCAAGTTTGCTTTGAGCATCCTTTAGTTCTTGTTCGCGCTTATCCTTGTTTGCAACAATCTCGTCAATCTTTTGTTGCAATGGTTCAACAAGTTCTTCGATGAATCGTGTTTTTACCTTTTCGATAATTTCATCTTTTCTACTAAACACTGAATCAAGGCACTCTGATACATCAAGAGCTCTTATTTCGTTGACGCTTTGATGCATTTTCGCTTTAGTTTCGCTATGGCTTAGGAAATTTCCAATACCATTGAATAATCCCCACGATGCACCATTTAGAACATCAAGAATCCAATCCCCTACACCATAATCTTCATCATGCGAACTGTCGAAAGAAAAGACGCTCTCATCTTCAATATCAAGAGTTATTTCCTTGTCTACCTCTTTGATAAAATCCCTTGAATTGAAATCAGGAATATACCTCATCAACACGTCTTCTGCATCACCAAAGAACTCTGTGACGGTGCTTTTGATCTTGCTTTTCGCAGTATTGCCGATTTCTTCTGCATCACGTTTGAGAGTGCGAGTTATCAGAGTTTGTAGTTCTCTATCAAGCTGTGGAGTTATGGAATTTGCGGAGCTAAATCTTCCTAAGCTCTCAATAATACTATCCATTCGCTTACAAGAAGACTCTACGCTATCTTCCAACTGATTGCGTCCTCTTCTGACAATATCCTTTAATGCAGAATCTATGTCATCTCCCAAAGAATTGATCTTCTTCGTCAGGCGACGGTTAGCCTTGCTGATGTTGTTTTGTCTTTCTTCTAATTCGTCATCAGGTTGGTTTAGAGTATTGATCAAAATGTTACATTCCTGTATTCCCTTGTCTATGTCTGCTTTCTTTTTGTTACCGGCAGCGACAATAGAATTCAGCGGTTTACGGAAAAGTATTTCTTCCTTCTCCGTTTCAACAACCTTCTTTACCGCTGAAGTTAGGTCATCAAGATGACTTTTCTCCCTCATCTGTTTTTGATTGCTGATTTCAAAATTGTCGCAGTTCCTTTTCCATGCAAACTCATAGGTATCATTGGAGGTAATCTTGCTCATTGGAAGTTCTGACAATAGAGCCATCTCCGCTGATAAAGGTATAGGATTGGTTGATTGTAAGACCTCAACTAAAAGATTGTCATTACACTCCTTGCACGCCTTACGCAACTGTTCACGAACATATTCCTTTATCTCATCTTCGGTCTCGCCATTCTCATATGGAATATCGTACTTGTTAATACCGATAAGCACTCTTCCTGTTCCACACTGACCAACATTCTTGAATAATATATCACGGTCTGTAGCATCAAATGGACGACCAGCATATAACATCAGAAGAACTACATCTGCTTTCTTCAAGAATGCCTTTGTGCGCTCCTCACGAGAAACAACAGGGTCGTTGAATCCTGGAGTGTCAACTATTTCTACTCCTTTGAGATACTCTTTTGGATAGTATATCGTTACAGACTTGGTTATAGAAATGTACTTGCCGTCAGCTCCAACATATTCTATGAGATTCTCGAAAGAATCTTCTTGTGTCTTTCCAAGATAACTATCTAAAGAAGAACCAAGTTTAGCAGATTTCTCTACTAATTCCTTTGCAGCTTTTACTTTTGATTCTTCCAAAGTATTACCAGCAACATCTTCCAAAGAACGAGCAGCCTGCATTTTCTGTTCCTCCCACTCATCTTTAGTGTAGAACTCTGCAACAATTTTCTTTTGTTCACCGTATGTTATTACAGACAAAGCAGCTGTCATAGGAGTGGTAGCAGCAGGCAATACATCATCTTCAAAAACGAATGAATTGAGGAATGTTGACTTGCCACATTTCATCTGACCAATAACACCAATAGTCAAAGTGTCATTATTCAACTTGTCAACAATCTCCTTTTCTCTGGAGGCGTCTATCCAACCGTATTCCTTCGCTTTTGCAGCAAGAGAAAGAAGCTTTTGCTTCTTCTCTTGCAATTCTTCAAAAAGGTTCTGTCCCATGTTTATTTCTTCTTTAATTCCTTTATCTTGTTGTTAAGAATATCCAAGCAATTATTCAGACGTTGCCATTTTTCTCTTTCCTCTGCATGAGTATTCCATGCATTTTGAAGTTCACTTGATGTCTCGTTCATACTATCATACAAGTCACACAAAGTCTCACACCGAGTTCCACAGATGGTATCTAACAGATTTATCATTCTATTATAATCATACTGAGACATCTCATAATTATCTTTTCTAAATAAGTGTTCTTCGTATTGAGGAATATCAGCAACAGTATGACAGTCGTTAATCATATTTCTAATAGCTCTGGTGTACTGATCTGTGATGTTATTACACTTGGTCAACAAGGAATCAGCATCTCTCTTTGCCTTTACCACATCTTTCTCTTGTTCTGCAACCCAATACTTTAATGACTCATGCAAAGTATCAATATAATTCTCCTTGCTATCGTCATGAGAGATTTGTTTCATACTATCAAGAATCAGACTAACAGGGAATTTGTTGATAATTTCGGTTCTTTTTTGTTCTTTACATTTTACTGGTGGACATGCGAATGTAATATATTTCTGTACTTTTATATTATTTTCTTTCAATGTAGCATCGACTCTATCTTTTACAGCAGAAATCTGACTCTCTGTTTTATCATCTGCATGACTTAAAATCACAAATAATGGTTTTGTCAACCCAACACCATTGTTGTATTTACCATTTATCACATTTATAGATGTTTGATTGAGGGTACCAGTATTAACATCTATCACCCAGTACAACGCATCACATTCATTAATCACACCAAGAGTGCGGTTTACATCTTCTTTGTCATTAGAGTTAAATCCTGGTGTATCCAAAATGCTAAGATTATTCAAGTTGGGATTTTTGTAACTCATTACAAAATATCTTATTATTGAAGAAATGCCTTGTACTTGATCTAGAACTTCTTTGTTCACTCTCTTGAATGTTGATTCAGAAATGCTTTTAAGCTCATTTTCAGTTGAGAAAAACTGATACATTGTACCGACTCCACCTGAAATATATGTAGGAATGGCGGTTGTAGCTTGTGAACTTACAGGTAGTAAAGGAATATGTGGATTGTCTTGCGACAGGATTCTATTAACAATAGATGTCTTACCTGCAGAAAACTCACCAACAAATGCGATAGTCTTTTTACCTTGTATCCAACTCTTCTTTGCGGTAATTGCCCAACTATCAAGACCACTGCCGAAAAGGCCGTCTGATGTTTCTTTATTAAGGTTGTATATACCACAAACTGTATCCTTCAATTCTCCTCTAATAAAATCGCTGAGAGTGTCTATCTTTGTATAAAGAGCAGAGACGGAAGAGTCGTTGCTTTTCTTTGCTGTCAGAATCTCTTGAACGAAAGTCAATGACTGAATCTTGAGTTCAAGTGCTTTTGCTTTTTCTTCAAGCTCATCGGATTTTTTAGTTAAATCCTCTTGCAGTTGTTTCTTCTCACGTGTCAGTTTGTCAAAGTCTGCCTGTAAAGTAGAGAACTGTGATTCCTTTGTCTTTAACTTCTTCTTGTAAGAATCCAAATCGTCCTCAAATTCCTCATTCTCATCTTCGAGCTGTTTAATCTTCTTTTTCAGTTTCTCAACATCAGCAAGCTTTTCTTTGATGGAATCGTCAATATGTCCCTCCAATGCTGCTTTAAGTTGCTCATCAAGTTCTTTAGCCTTAGAGTTCGCCTCATTTAACAATCCCTCATACTTTACTTTGATGTCCTTCGCTTTCTTCTCTGCATCGGCAAGCTTAGCCTTGACATCAGAGATTTGCTTCTTGTATTCATCAGACTTGTCCTCTGATGATGTAGCTACCTCCTGTACATCGGTATCAGAACTTCCTTTTGAGAAAAACATCTTTCCCAATATGATACCAACCACAGCAGCTACGACTATGTAAATAATTGTTGTTGTATCCATTTGTTTAGTTGTTCTTTAATCTATTGATTTCTAATTCATAGTTCTCACAAACAGATTTATACTCAGCAATCTTTCTGAGAAGTTCATCATTCTGTTGTGTTAGTTTTTTTACTTTCGCTTTTGCGCTGTCCAGCTCGTCTTCCAAGTCATCACGATCATCATCCGTGTCCTTTGAAGCCTTACGCAGTTTCTGATTCTCTGCCAACAGGTCTTCTACTTGTCTTTCAGCTTCTTTACTTCTTTTGCGAAGCTTTTCGTTTTCATCACTCAAAGCATCAAGTTCTTTTTGTAGGTTGTTGGAAGATGTTGCGGTATTATTATCTATAACTTTATTCTTTGCTATCATACCGCCAACTCCTATTGCTGCACCTATAAGTAGTTCTACCATATTCATTTCATTTATAAGATTGATAATTCGTTTTTGAAATCCCTAAGAAGGGTAACACGTTTGTTGTACTCTTCTTTCTTTTCTTTCTTAATTCTATTCAGCTCCTCAAGTGCGTTTGTCATTTCGGCAATCGTGCTTTCTGCTTCTTGATGTAATGCATTGCGAATAAGCTGGGAAAGAGAAGTAGAGATTCTTGAAATCTCAGACTTGAAGCCAGGAATCAATATCGTATCCATGTAATCATGTATGGCTCTCCTTCGCTGTGGCTTACCCATAGTCTTGTCTGTCACGAATCCAACCATTGATTCAACAATGCCCTTGCTTGCGCCCATCTGCTGACCAATATTCTGGTTATAATTTTGGATGTTTGCATATTGTTCGGATGTTTGACCTGCAAGACTAACAGCTTGCTGGATTTTTGATACAGTATTCTTGTTGGAAATCATACTGCCTACATCTGTCACGGTATCTGCAATATCAGCAACGGTAGCAATTTCCATTGCAGTTTCTGCGGCAGCTCCACCTGCAGTGGCAGCTCCACCTGCACCAACAACAGCAGGAGCTGCAACGGCTACTGTTGCAACAGCAGCAACAGCACCAGCAATCTTGACACCTGTTGCTATGTAGCCATCATACTCATGACCTGCAGCATTAAGATTCAGATTGTAGCTGATACCTTCTATACTATATTGTGACAAATCAATATCAGATAGCGAACGAAGATTAACAGATTCTTCAGAACCACGTCTCGCCTGTGCTTTTGCTCTTAATACGCTTTGAATGTCTGCTTTGAATTCATTAAGAATCAAAGAAGATGTATTGTTTATGGCAGATACAGCTTCGGCATCAAAGTTATTTGATTTGCCTGCAACCAAAGTATCAAGTCTGTCAAATATAGTATTTTCAAACTTGCGTGACGCATTTCTGCTCTTTTCGTTAATATCACCAGTCATGGAATCCAAAAGACTGTCAATATTTCTGTTCAGCTTATCCAATTCGTACTTCTTTTTTCTTACTTCTTCCTCCATGTTGGAGTTGTCCTGTGTAGAATTAAGAAGTTCGTCTATTCTGTTGATGGTGAGAGTGACAAGATTCTTTATCCTTTGGGTATTAACCTCTTCAAGAATCTTGGATTTGTTTAACTGAATTTGATTAAACAAAGCATACAACTCATCAAGATTATCGGCATTGGCAGAAACACATGTGATGTTGTTATAGCCTATATGTATATTCTCACTTATGTACTTTTTAGCACTTTCAAGGTCAGAAGGAGATTTCGTGTCACATTTTGTAAGAACAAGATATATAGGCCTTTTTGAAAGCGACATAGTTTTCACAAACTCTGTGAGAGAGCGTGTTACTTGCTGATTGATGTCTGACACAAGAAGGATTGCATCTGCCTGAGGCAAGAAATCTACGAGTGTCTGTTTATGCTTTGGATCAGGAGAAGATAATCCTGGTGTGTCAACCAAAATAGTAGATGATGGGATTCTCTTTGAAGTGTCAAATACTGTTACAACCTTCGCATCTCTGAGAATGTCGTTCTTCAGATTTGATAGGTCATCAACATCAGTAATTGTGCCATCTTCATTCAACACTTTTGCATGAGATTTCTCTGCGCCAAAATGCACCTCGTAAATCGTTGCAGTAGTAGGTTTTGTCGCAGTTTCTAATTTCTTGCTGTCAGTAAGAGCATTGATAAGAGTTGTCTTGCCCGAACTGAATTCACCAACCAAAGGAAGAACCAAAGGACAGTCCTGTTGTCCCATCCTTGCTGATATTTGGTTCAGGTCTTGAACAACATCTGCAAATCCAAGGTCATTTGCTATTTGTATAATGCGTTGTGTGTCCATAAACTTTATAAAATAGCCAAAAGTTCATCAAGTACGTTGATTTCGGTTATCATTATATAAGGAGTTCCGTCTCCAACTTTTGAAACCAAAGATATATATGCACAAGGTATATAACCCTCACCGTTTTGAATGAGCATACATCCTTTTACATAATTAGCAAAAACTAATGGTTTATCATCAGTATGCTCTTTAAATAATCCATCGTTGATTTCAAAGAAGCCTCTTTCGTGTAAGTCGTGTATGGTAATATTCATATTTTTCTTTTTTTATCCTATTCGTTCAACATTAAGATCTACATTATTCAGACATCCGGCTTTCTTGATGTCTATGCCATAGATGCGCATGAAGGCATCGATGACGGGGGTGCCACCGTTGGTGGATACTGGGTTGCTCATACTCTGGGTTACGACCTGAACGGACATGCCAGGCTCAATACGAATACCGTTGACTTGCTTACGGGTTTTCGTGGTAATTTGAAACATTGCCATAGTGTTAATGATTTTAAAGGTTAGTTTTGTCTTAAGCAAGGTTAGTATGACACAATAAAAAAAGGGTGCAAGCTTGTTGCTTACCCCCTGTTAGGCTCTGGACTGCCTTCTGTTTAGATAAGAACAACTCACACCCTTGAAAATGTATAAGTTGAGCTTATCCTGCTGTACATATACAAAATCAAGGGAAGAACGTTGTTCGCTATTTCCCAAACAGATAGAATTGTCCAGATTCTTAAACAGGAGAAAAAGCTTAACGCTTCCTTAAATTAAAATGTCTTGCAGATGGTTTGTTAACCATACGCAGTCGCAAAAGTAAGCATTTTTTTTGAAATAACGTTCATTGTGAGTTGTTTTTTTATATTTCTGTTGCATTTTCTTTGTTCGCTATCTGTTTATGTATTGTCTGAGGTACAAAAAAATAGCACGAACATACTTTTCCCCTTTAGTATCTCGGCACCGCCAAGCGCCATTGCCCCATCGGTAGAAAGTAGTCCGTGCCTATACACGGACACATGTCATCTATCGGCTTGGGGCATTATCTTCATTTGGCGGTTTCAGATACCTAAGCGTAAGACAACGTGTGTCAATTTATCCTTCTTGTATGTCTGCGTGATGTTCTTGAAAAACATCTGCGTTGCAAAGATACAAAAAATATTGGACAATCATGTTGTCGGCACGGACTTTATGTTATTCTTTTAACAATTTTTGCATTGTTACTCCTTTTTACTCTCGTCAATGCTCTTCCATATACCTTTATATATAGGGTTGATGATGCCGAAGAAGCCGCGTGGTGCGGTGTGCCAGCTGCCGCACTTGGGGCACTGTAGCGGTGCAGTGAAGACGGTGGCGCACCATTCCATATCTACACCTTTGAAGGTGTTTCCGCATTCGTCGCACTTGAATGTTGTTATTCCACGTACCATAGTGTATGAATATTATTTAGTGAGTTAGAGTATGAATATAAATGGCCATAAGAACACGTAAGCAAGGTTATGCCAGAACAATCTGGTCTTATTCCTTCCGAAATACAAATCATTCTGTCTTTTCCTGTCCTTGCAAGGAACGTCCTCAAGGTCTTCCGTTCTCTTTGAGAGATAGATGAACGAAAGGTTCATTATTGCTGCAAAACAAAGACCTATAAAGATGTAGGCTTTCAAAATTAATATTAGCATAAGTCGTTGGATATCATTTATTAATTGTTTGTTAGTGATTTGATACAGACGAAAACTATCATTCCTATGGATAATATGCACATGAGGGAAAGCATTACCGTTCTGACTTCGTCCCCGAAAGCATTGAAGACGGAGAGTATTACGAATATGATGCAGAGGAAAAATAATATTCCTACAGCACTATTAATTTCTTCTTTATTCATTGCCAAACGATGTTATTTAGTTTTGTTGTTGCAAAATTACATAAAAAACTTGCATAGTCTTGGGAAAAAAGTTACTTTTGCAACGACTTATTACGAAATAAAGGCTAAAAGGTATCACCATACCTTTTGCAACAATAGAAACTATGACATACACCTACGATCTGGAATATGTAGAGCAGATGAAAGATATGCTGATGGCTGTCGGCAGGACTAACCTTATGGCTCCGTCGAAGGAGGAGTTCGGTAGGTTGATAGACCGTGACCTGTCAAAGAATTCCGTCAGCAAGCTGAAGCTGTTATCGGACTTCAGCGTTTGCGCTATATTCCATCAGCTGGATAGTATCGTAGAGAAAGAGACGGAAGGATTGCTTGGGTTGGAGGAGATTCTCCGCCGATACAAGCGCACGTCCATATATTACAAGGAGAGGCTTCAGGGATTTCTCAGGCAGAGGGCTTCGGAGACAATAGCGAAGCTGTATGCTATGCTCGACTTCGTGATATTCATGGACACGCCTTTTGAGGATGACAGGGATACGCAATGGGATGAGCAATGGTATGATGCGCTGAAGAACAACGTTGACCTGAGGTTGGTGGTGCTGTTGGCACTGGGTGTGCTGTCGCCTTATTCCGGTAGGGGAATGTCAACGGCTACGCCATTGGAGGTGATGCGTTCCTTTATCATGGATTATGTTACAAGGGAGGATTGCGTGCTGAGCGTGAACACCGATTACTACCAGATGCTTGTCAACACACCATACAAACTTGACGACAGGATGACTGCCGTGGCGGTGATGTATAAGTTCTGCAAGATTGCGTGCCTCACATTCTCCATGGATCTCTCACGTACCGTGGCAAATAACTGCGTGCAAATAAAGGGAGTAGATCTTGATGATCCTCTCTCTGACGATGGGGACAGCGAAAGTCCTGTGCTATGGTGGAACGAAAAGGTTGAGCATGAGTTCTGGTATTTCCATTTCGTAGGCAATGCCTACTACATGGTGAAGTGTGATGCAAGCAAGAGAACTTATACGAAATACACGATGTTCCCTGGTTCGGAGTTGGGAATGAACATAGGCAGGGTGCTGCACCCGAAGTTCATTACGTCACTGGTAGAGGGTGACTTCACTGATTGCTGTTCTGTTATATCATGGACGGCGGAATATGACAAGAAAGGTTACGCGCAAAGGCTTCTGCTCAACATCCTGACACCTGTAGGCATAACGGATGATTGGGCGAAGGAGTTCCGCAGGCTGAGCCTTCAGCGTATGCCGACAACTCACCCGCACTATGCCTTCTTTGCGAAGAACTTCCAGCGGACAAACATCGGTTGGCAGCTGACAGACAGATATTCCAATGCCTTCCCTGGCACGTCATACGTTATGAGCCAGTCGGTGTATGCCGTGGCGCAGGATCATATCCTCGTGCAGGATATAGAGTTAAACCCTGATGAAGAAGTTGGTTTTGACCTTATTGAAGACAAGTATTTCAGAATAGACAGGGAGTGGCTTGATGATGACGTGCATCTCGGTGATGACATCGGCGTGCTGATTCTCGGAACGGACGAGCCCTACAAACCAATGAAGAAATATCTTGCCTTTGACTATAACTGCACGTATTTCCCCATTGTGGATGACGAAATACAGTTTCCACAAGAATCCCCAGATTGACCATCTTGCGCTCCACAACATAAAAGAAAAAACAATTGCAATAGCGATTATCACTCGTTTGAGTAGGTAATCGTTATTGTTGTATTTGCATTGGCATAAAAAACAAGTGACAACAAGTCGATTTGCCGCTTGTTGTTGTCAAAATCGTGCATAGAAGTATATTCAGTAGTCTAGTATTTATACAAAGCGAAGTCGTTCGACTTCATAAGAGGGGAATCTTCTACATTAGTACACACAAAAGTCAAGGACTTCAACTATTCATGAAGTCTCTAATGTAAAAAAACGAAAGGTTGTCCTATAATGGATTACCTTCCGTTTTGAATAAATATATATAGTAATGGCGATTATCTGCGTACTGGCTGCTGACATGTGTTGCGCCAAGAGACTGGCTGTGAGTGATGTTTCTTCATTTCTTTCTCCATCTTCTTGATCTGATGCTTTGTCATGTGGCAGACCTTGCATTCATTGTGGCGACCGAAGTCATGGCGGTGTGGACGAACATCATGGCGAGGAGTATTGTCGTGCTTGACGATGACAACCTCTGTGCGTGGAGAGTGAACTATGGTTTTGGTTGTTATAACCTTACCGAAACTTGTAGTGCAGAACATTGACATTACTACTACCATGCTGCTTATAATCATAGACTTTTTCATATCCTTGAAGTTTTGTGAGCCTTGCGACTCGGTTTGACATTTTGTTTGTTTCTTGATTGTGAGTGCAAAGGTACAGCAAGATCCTTAATTACCAAAGTTGTTTTCCCTAAAGAGAAAAGTCTTTACCCTACAGGTGTGAGGGGATTCCCTATATAGACGCATGGAATTTTGCAAATAGAGGGATAGAAAGACGTCTTTTCTTTATATATGTATATGAGTGAAGTAACCCGGCAATTACGGATATTTTTAGTTATTTTCTTATATATAGAAACCATTTGAAAGAAAAAAAATATATGGATAACTTTTGTGTATTTCTGACAAATCAATTAGAGCAAGAACGACAATATACAGCAGTAGCGTCATCTTGTTTGCCACAACAGATACATGGCGACTTGATAGTTATTCCTCACGCTTACAGTACAGAGGAAGACACCTTCAAAGAGGATCTTCTGCGTCTGTGTAATGCTAACATACAGGTGAAGGAGGCTTTGGAGACAGGAACGTCAGTAACTATAGAATACACTCTTACGGAGATAAATAATATAATTCCGCGTAAGAGAGTGCGCTCTGACGCATACGTACGTTTCCAGAGATTTCTGAAAACCAAGGGGATAACCCTTATCATAAATTCACGTAAACGTCAGAAGACTAATGCGTGAGCAACCTTTTAATTCTAATCATATATCGGGGCTATGGCTGTCACAAGTTGTAGCCCCATCTTTATGGTGATGAATGACAAAGATAATGCGTAATATTTTAATAATAAATAAAATGAAGAAGAATTTAGTAATAGCAGGATTTGTGTTCGATATGAGCATATTTCCTATTAACTACACAAAGACTTCTGTCCAGGGAGAATTGGACAGAATTTATGGCAAAGGTAAGGTAACTTTTGACTTGAAGGATGAGGGTGATGGCTATAGACTTATCTTCTATCGCCACTACGGTTCGTTCTATGTGCCTAAAGCTGCGAGAACTCAACATCCTGGTTCACAAGATGTGTTCCGTTATGATACCGATCTTTTGTTTGGGCAGACAATCAAGGATTTCGACAGTTACACTTCCCCCTATATAATCTATTACAATGGGAATGATGTGCTAAATGTCTGTCAGAAAAGATGCAGTTCCAAAGGCAGGGGAAAGAGGTTGAAGCTCACAGGTCTGGACATTGATGACTATGACGATCGTGTTGAATTCAAATTCTTTATCTAAAAACTTTACCCCTCCTTCCTTGGTGGTTGGAGGGATATTACAACCTTAGACACTATGATTAGAAGAATTATGGAAATTGAATTAGATAACAAAGAACTAACAAATCCATGGGCAACGTATAGTTTGGTCAGCGAAATTGTTTGTTCATGGGAACAGAGACAAAACGTTACTGCAATAACAGAGCCTCGCTTTCGGATTAACGTATCAAGAGAGTCTTATCGCAACAAGTCTGATGCTTTGGCTTGCTTGAAGAAAAGTACAGCAGGTGCAATAGGAAGGGTTGTCATGGCGTTTGATGAGAAAGATGTTACCGTTACGGAGTTCCTGAGATATGCTGTCAATGGCTATTCCTTCTGTAACCTGTATCTGAATGATGCCAGAAAACAATATCCACAGGGAAAGTTAGGAAAACCACAATCTCCTGTACATACAAGAGGCTCAAATAAGGGTGCGCTTAAACTTTCCATGAAGTGCAATCAGTACTTCAAAGGAGCTCAGGTAATCTTCATTGATGTGGATGAGACTAGCGCGCCGACAATCTTTGATTATATCAATGCGCTTACATGGAGACCTACCTGTACCTATCCATCATATTCTGACGGAGTAGAGAAGGACGGTAAGGTATCGAGGCGCTTTCACATGGTGTATGTATTTGACAGCATTATGAACCGAGAGAACTTTCTGAGGATATCCAAAAGATTAACAAGGCAGATCGAGATAGATACCCATGAATCGATGGCTGATAAGTGCGGAGAAAGGGAAAGTCAGTACATGAACGGCTGTTATATGATGACAGACACCATGAATACAGGAATGATTTATTCAGTGAATATGTTCCCCTGGACTCCAGATGAGACACTGTATTACAGTATCAAGAAGGATGCGGAGGAAGACTCAATACCGTTTAATTCCTTTATGCTTGCAGATATGGAGAAACAGGATTATGCAACATTCACTCACTCCTATAGCAAGCGTTATGGCTACATCTATCGTACAGAGAAGCCGGACTGGTTGGAGTATCAGGGAATAAGGTTTCAGATGACAGATGAAGACTATCTGGCTTTGTGGCATTATCCAACGAAAGTAACGGATGGAGATCACAGGAGAAATAAGATGGCTCTGCGCTGTTGCCTTCGCCGTCTTATGAAGCCAGGGATAACACCTGATGAACTCATCTACCAGTTGTATATTGACAGGGAAAGATACTTCGATAACAGTGACAGAGTCCTTGATGTTGAGACTATGAAGCGCAAGGTGGAGAACGCAATGAGGCTGACCCCGGATGAACTACTGGAGGCATGTAGTGGATTCATAGAATACTGGAAGGATCATCGTCCGCAGTTTATACTACATCCAGACACACTGGAACCAGAGATTGCAAGAAGGGTTATAGCCAGAGAGCTCAACTATCAGTGGCTTGATGATGCATATGATACAGACTTGTCGCTACAGGAGAATCTTCCTAATCTTTATGTATCAAGAGCCACGGTTTATCGGTATTGGAAAGATAGGAATGGTTGTTCAAAGAAAGAACACAATCTTAGGATATTCAAGGAGAATTATGATCCTAATCTCACTAACAAGGAGAATATTGAAAGACTGAAGAATAGAGGATTATCAATATCAGAGAGAACAATGAAGAGATATAAGAATAGTATATATAATAATAAATAATGTAATAAATGATAATAATATATATAAGATAGTAGGGAGTTCTTGCTTTATATGTTAATATGAGAATTTTGTCACCCCCCTCCTGCCATACTCCTTTGTTTGTATCTATATAGGAATTTTCCCTTCCGCTTTAGGGAATATCCTATTAAACTTCGCTTTGTCTTATGAGTCAAAATTGTAGAGTTTCACAACAAACCATCCAATAAACAGATATAATATGAAGAAGTTAAGACTCGCCATTCTGACAATGGCATTTTTGGGAATGACAGGTGCATCTTTTGCACAGGGTAATAACAATCAAGAGCGCAAGCAGCGTCCTTCACATGAGGAAATGATTGAGAGAAAGGCAGACCGTATGGTCGTAATGCTTGGTCTTAGCGATAAAGATGCAGCCAAGTTCAAGGACATCTACGTTCGCCATGAGAAAGAAAACGCTGAAGCATGGCAGGTGGCTAAGCAGAAAAAGCAGGAGCCAAAGGCTGAAAAAGCTAAGAAGAAGATCATGACTGACAGCGAAATAGACGCTCAGATGAAGGCACGTTTCGAGAAGCAGGCAGCAAAAGCAAAGAAGAATGCCAAGTTCTATGATGAACTTCGTACCGTTCTGTCTGCTCGACAGGCTCAGAGGGTATTGGCTTTCGAAAAGCAGAAACAGGCTATGCGTGGTAAGATGAAAGGTCATCGTGTCGGCAACCGTCAGGCATTTGCCAAGCGCCAGCATCCCGGACAGATGAAGGAAGGAATGCCAATGCAGCACCGCCCACAAAACCCAGATGGTTTCAATAAAGACTCAAAGCCAACAGAGAATCAATAATACCTGCATCCAGAACCTTGTAATTACACACAGAATCCTCCTGCATTCACTATCAGTGATGTTAGAGGATTCTTTGTTATCGTCCACTAAAATTTTGGAATACTTCTTATTGTGTCTATACTTTTGCTACTAGATTTCAAATCAATAAAACGTTAAGACAATGAAGACAAACGAGAAAATTACATCAGCAATCATCATTGCATTAGGAGTTGTCGTGATGGGCTTTGCCCTTCGCAGTGGTATTGTAACCTTCAAGGATATGGACAGAAGTGTGTCTGTCAAGGGACTTGCCGAACGTGAGATAAAGGCAGACAAGGTCACCTGGCCATTGGTGTATAAAGAACTTGGTAACGACCCAGCTGAGATGTACGACCTTCTGGAGAAGAAGAACGCAAAGGTGGTAGCTTTCCTCAAATCAGCCGGAGTCAAGACAGAGGACATCAGCATCAACCCACCTGTCATCACAGACCGCCAGGCAGATAATTACGGCAACGAGATCATGAACTACCGCTATAAGGCAACAAGCGTCATCACCGTCACTTCCTCAGAGGTTGATAAGGTTCGTACTCTCATGCGCCGCCAATCAGAGCTTATGAAACAAGGCATCGCCCTTGTCAGCGAAGAGTATGGCAATAACAGCATCGTCTATGAGTTCACAAAACTCAACGAGGTAAAACCAGCCATGATAGAGGAAGCCACAAAGAATGCCCGCACCGCAGCACAGAAGTTTGCTGATGATTCTGGCAGTTCACTTGGCGACATCCGCAATGCCCAGCAAGGACAGTTCTCCATCGAGGACAGAGACGCAAATACTCCATACATAAAGAAGGTAAGAGTAGTCAACACTATTGAATACTCTCTGAAATAACAGAAACAGGAGCCGACTCACGGATACCCCTTTATATGTTAATATGAGATTTTTGTCCCCCCCACTTGACATACTCCACTGTACATATAGGGGGTGTACCACTGGGTGTAACGCACTGGGTGTAAGGACGTAAATTGTTGATATTCACGGGGTGTAGAGGGTGTGTAACCCACATGAAGAAAAACGAGGAGCCTGATGCCCCTCGCTAATACAGAATGCACTTGATGCAGATAGCAGTTTTGTTGGTGAGAGCACTTGTAAAAAGTGCCTCCCCTCCCTCTAATCAACGCAACGAAGATGAATGGATAGGTGAATGTAAATCACCTCCATTCATCTTTTTTTTTGCTGTCGATACTAATAATCTACTTCCTCGAACTCATGGAATGAAAAGAACAAATCAGGATTATCCTCCTCATGTTCTTCTACATAATGATCCAATGCTTCTTCGATAGCAGAAACACTTGTTTCGACACTATGCCCTACTATCTTTGAAACATGTTTGGCAGCTTCTTCGATTGTCTCGAAAAACTCCCAATCCTCGTATGAATCGAGAAAGTACCGTTCCGGAAAGTACTCAAAAGAGTTTGTCGTAAACACACCGCAACCACTTTCCATTTCTTGGTAATAAACTTTGATGCTAGGGAAAGTCTTTTCAATGAAACGCCTGAAACCTTGCTGTTCACCCCAGGCACAATTTTGACTTATCACCAGTACACCGTCATCGTCAATGTTGTAATCGGTTATCTCTCCACGGCAGGAGTATTTCTCCCAATCACCGCAGAATTGATCGATAACACATCCAAGCCATAACGTACCAAAGCCATTCTTGACTCTTGGATTTTACGTTTGGCATTCTTCTTAATAGCATTGTTAAGCGACCTTACTTCCTTCAGATCGCCTACGCACTTATAACATACGTCAGCCCAGTTTGGCATATTATTCAATTCTTTTAGTTCTTTGAAACATTAGTTTTGTGATAAATGGGTTCTCGCGGTGAATCATGTTCCTTGCTGATTCCTGGTTCTTTGCTTCTACCCAGAGAGTGATAGGTTTGGTTGAGTCCTTCGTCCAAGCCAGAAAGTACCATAAGATTCTCATAATTCTATACCATTATTAGGTGCTGCGTTTATGATTACCTGGCACACGTTCAACTGCTCTACGTCGGACAGTTCTGATAGTTCAACCTCAAAGACCTCGCCCACGTCCATCATCAAGCCTTTGTCTGAGTCATAATAGAAGTCCTCAACGGTGTTCTTATGCTTGATATACTCGTCGCCGTTCCAAACCTGTGTCGTAATGGTTGGATAGCACGGAACACTATAAAAATCATCTTGTCCTGCACCTTCGCAGAACTTCTTGATGATTGTAGTTGCCTTGTCAATGGTTTCCTGAAGGTCTGGCACATCTTCTTCGTGACCAATCTCTGCCGAATCAAGCTCAAAATCATAGTCTGTAAGTTCGAGTTCGTTCTTGGCAGCCTTTGCAAATGCTTCTTCTCTTGTCTCAGCCAGAACATCTATTGACGCTGTGGCTGTAAAATTGTGGATGATAGTAAATTTTTTCATTTTCTTCTTTTTGTGTTAAGCCCAATAGTCCTGAAGCCACACCTCTATTTCATAGTTAACAGTGTAGCTTTGGGTCTGAAAGGGGATTTGTAAATCTTTTCTTAGTTTCTCTTTTGCCTCTTCCTTTGATAGTCCATCAAATTCATCAAGTGGGATGTTGTGATGTTCTGCTATAGCTTCAATGGCTCCTTCTTTACTTGTATAGATACCTTTACAATCTCGGTTATTCAGTGAGTGCCAGGAGTCAGTTTCATACACAGGATAAACGTAAGTTTCGGTCATGCTGCTTGCTTAATAAAATAAGTTAGGTGGTTAAAGTTACTGCTGTAAGGGCTGGTTGAGAGCATGATGACTCCCTCACCAAATCTACCCTTGTAGCTCTTTGTTGTCCAGTGGGCTTTGGTCACGTTGCCAACTCCCACAGATGAGTGATGTGGTAGATAACCTTCACTGATGAGTCGGTTTATCTCCTTTCTTTGTTCTTCACTGTAGATCCTTGCATGGACTACGTTTGAAGGATGGAGCGTATGTATGGTTGCTCCTGTCTGATTGTAAACTTGTTTTTCTGTCTTGTTCATTATAAGTTGTAACGTTGCAGAAGGATCTTTACTTGCTGGGCGGTAAATTGACCTCCACGGCTTGTTGTAAATCCTTCTTGGTTTAATACTCTTGCCATTTCAGATAAGTTGGTTGTATTCTTTACCAATACTCTAAGCATGGCTACGGCTCTTTTGTTGTTTGGGTTGGAGTCTGCTTTTGCCTTTATTGTCTTTCTGCTATTGGCTATGGCTTTCTCCTGGTTCTCTTTGAAATTCTCTGGTTTACCCAAAGGTTCACCTCTGGCACGTTTTGCGTCGAGGGCTTGTTTTGTTCTTGTCCTAATGAGATTTGCTTCATACTCCGCTATGCTGGAGATTATATGAAGGACAAGTCGATTCGCTTCTGGAAAGTCACAGAATTTGATTTCTACGTCTGATTCAAGTAAGCGTGATGTAAATGCTACATTACGACTGAGCCTGTCCAACTTTGCTACTATAAGAGTTGCTTTCTCTTTACGACACATCTTCAATGCTTCTTGGAGTTTTGGGCGATCATTATGTCTTCCACTCTCCACTTCTATAAATGATGCTATAGGTTCAACATCCTTCAAGTAGTTTCTGATAATCTCTTTTTGAGCATCAAGACCCAAACCAGATACACCCTGCACTCTCGTTGATACACGAAGGTACTCTATGAATTTTTGTTCTTCCATGCTATTTCAAATAAATCGAACGAGCGTTGAGTATTCTTTAAGCTGTCCGATGGTGACACAAAAAAGGAGAATACCAAGCATTTCAATTTGTGTGATATTGAATTTTACTTGATATTCTCCATTCTCTGAGAATTAGGTTTATACAGCAACCTTATATTCCATAGGTTCTGTATTCTCTGACAATACACCTTCCTTCACAATCCTATCTATAGTAGAGATGACTTCTTGTGAGGTCAGGTCATTAAAGGTAAGGTAACTTCCAAATTCATCAGGCTTAAAGCCGACGTTGAAAGTTCCATTTACATTCTGCTGAATCTTTACCCATCCGCAAATTGTGGCTCTCACATAAAATGCGGTGCCACACTTGATAGTTTTGACAGTGCTAAACTCCAATCCCCAAGTCCAGGGAATCTTTGAGTTCTGTAGAATGTCATGCCAGATATGTTTGGCAATTTCTTCGTTGTTCATATTAACATGCGATTAGTTGTTTGATTACTTTTTCTTCGTAGCTACCCGACAGATCATTCTCCACCTTCATGTCTATTACATCCACGAGGTTGTCCAGATATACATCATCTGTCTGGTCTTTGAGATTACCGCTATCATCATAAAGGCAAACTTGGAATAAATCTGCACCTTCGATGTAGGTGATTCTTACGTTCCCTGTGTGCAGGAATCCCTGCACATGGAACTCCAAATAGTTCTCTCCTTCATCTACCGAATCAAGATCAATGCCCCACGACATCATGACATAGGGTTTCAGTGATAAGATATGCCATATATAGCGAGGCATGTCTTTGGATAATAGGTTATGCTTCATATCTGTCTATCCATTGTTTTGCGGACTCCAATGTGGTGAATGATTTATCTTCCACATCATTGTCCTGGTTAATAACAAAGGCGTGATAACTACTACCGAAGTCAATAATAGTATTGTCCTTGTAGATAATTCGTTTATTCTTCGCCATAGTACTCTTTCATATAACAGCGTTCGCAAAGGCTACCGTAATCATTCACATCTGATCGAGTCAATGGTTTGCCACAGTACTCGCATTCAGATACAATTTCTCTGTGAACGTGATGAAAGACTTCTGCTATAGAAGCCCCACGGTAAGATACAGAGACCTTACCATTTGTTGTTTTCTTTTTTACCATGATACTTGTACTGTAAGTTAGGGTTATCTACAATGTTTCCAATGATTTTTGAACGAGGCTCACTAATCATGCGGTCTCTGAATACCCAGGTAAGGGCATAAATGGAATTGCTCAGGATGCTTCTTGCTACGAATTGACCATCTTTGTATTCGATTATGCCTATTATTTCTGTATTGAGCATTGTCGAGGGAATAAGGACATAATCACCTTCAAGTACTTCTTTTCCTTCGCCGTCAGTCATGCCTGTGCTTCTGAATTTGGTCGCTCTCATTTTCATTAGATTCAAGAAAAAGCAGATACTCTTCCAGTTGATGCTCTGTCAAAAGTTCAACAAGAAAGTGTATCTGCTCTCTCAGTTTTTGTACTTGTCCTTCCATGCCTAAAATACCGATTTAGTGAATCTCCCACTATTCGGGATGTGCTTAGATGGGAAGAACTGAATTAACTCTGATATAGGTTCTCCTTTCCGTTTGATGTATGCTACGCCACAAGAGCCTTTTTCTGTATGCTCTCTTAACCAGGCACAACATTGTTTACGAAAAGGGCGGTAGTCAGGAGATTCTATATTTTCTCTTAAACTACCGCCATTGCATGATAAATCGGCTACAAACATATCAGTTGAAGTATGTGTCATTGATGCAGCATTTATAAGAACAGCCATCTTCGGGTATCTTGGCTTTCTCAAAAATTACTTTCCATACTCCTTCGCCGTTAGGTTCATTATCACAAAGCATATCAGCCATTGCCTGAGAACCGAAAATCATAAGTATTGCTTTGTTCCTGGTTCTACGTTCCAGAGACTTCCAATACTTCTTCGTCATCTTTCGTTTTGTCTTAGCCATGATTATTCAATGTTTTCAAATCCAATAAATGTTGTTACGATAAAATCCTCTCCGGGGTCTTCTGAGGTTAGCCCGATTAAGCCCTGAAGAGAATTGCAGTAGAAGAGTATGTCCTCATCATGGATCGCGTCCACACCATCTATAGCAATTGCCTCGATGTTGTCGATTTCTTCATTGTCTGACTTCCAGCGCACGTTAACGTATGCGACGTTTGGGTTCTTGCTTGTTCGCTCGATGTATTCTGCATGAGCCAGATTGATTTCTTCGACTATGCTCATGTCAGAACCTCCTCTACTTGATCGAAATAACACCAGTGACCGTTATCTACATCGATTACTCCATGATGTTTTGATACATCTGCCGACTTTACAGAACGTCCTTCTTTCTCACCACGTCTGCAAATCTGCATATCTTCAACTATGCCAACACAGACTTCACCTCCGAAAAGGGAATGACGTATTTTGTCACCTATCTTTACTTTCATATTGTGTCCTCCTTTAGTTTATCTGCATACTTGTTTTCGATATAGGCAGTAAGGATTGCCCTGATGACTCTGGCACGATCAGACCTGTCGTAGTTAGCAGGTACTTCATGCTCATAACCATTACGGAATGATTCATGCAATTTACCAAGACACTGCTCTTCATAGCGATTGTCAAGAAACTCGCGCAGTTTATAGCTGCACTCTGTATCAGTATCGTCGCCCTGAATATAAACCGAAAGATAAACTTCATCCTTCTTCGAGTTGTAGATGTTCCTGACCTTGCTGTTCCAGTCGTTAGTAGCACCAGAAAGGTAAAGTGTTTTGAACTTGCATCTTGTTTTGTTTGAGTCGCCTACACCTGCCTCCTTGATAATTCTGAGGATAGTCTTATAAGTGGTTGCTAACAGTTCGCCCTGTTGGAGATTCTTGACAACCTCCAATTTCTTTTTAGGCGCAGTTCGCGTGAAAATAAAATCGTTGATATTCATAATTGTTTATGTTTTTTGATTAGTCGAGAATGCCTGATGCTACTATCTCCTTTGCTTTGGTAGCAGCATATTCATTACGTAGGTCATATCTATATTCGTCTGAACCATAGACCCGAATGATCCAGATAGCCAGTTTGAATAATTCATTCTGGATGTAGCGATGCCAAGTTTGTGTTGACTCAGCGAAGCGTTTAGGATTGAAGCCACAGTTATTGATAGCATCTTCTAAGGCTTCTTGTGCTATCTCTTCTCTAGTTGGTTCTGCCATTGTTGTTATTGTTTTTGCCTGAGTGAATAGCGAACTTCTCTCTGAGTTCCTGCACTGCATCTGCAAATTCGATGAACTGACTGAGATTCATTGCTGTACCATAGGAAGTGATTGTTACGCTTCCTTCGTTGGTTGTGTCAAGGGAAAGAGTAATGTTGTCTATGCTCTCACTCTTCTGAATGTTGATGTCGATTGTATATTTCATTGTTTGTTGGGAAATAAAAAAAGGACAGAGAGATTTTCCTTTATATATTATAATAAGGTGTAAATCTCCCTGTCCAAGGGTTAATGATTAGGCTGCAATCTTTACCATGAGAGAACCTGCTACATTAGAGGTCTTCATGTACTGATCGTAGTCCGTGATTTCTTTGTGAGCAGCCTTAAACTTGGTCAAGTCAAAACTGCTTCTCGTGCTAGGTGCTTTCATTGTCAGACTTACCTCTGGTGTTGCCCACGAGGTAATCTCCAAGAATTGCATAGAAGACATGAGATTAGCCTTTAAGGCATTCAACTCTTCTTCTACTTTGTTCTTCTCTTCAATGAGTTCCTTGATTCTGCTGAGCTGAGGAACAATATCCTCTGGAACAGCAAACGGATTTTTGAACTGTTCTCCGGCAAGGTCTGCTGCAAGCAAATCGAAACAGATGTTCTCAGGAATGGGATCGACATATATCAGTTCCTTGATGTGGTCGAATGATCCATCCTTTTTCTGCTTGTTTCGCAGGTGGATTACAAACAGTTTATCCACCTTAGCCTTTGGATTTTGCTTCATAAAGAGTGCTCGATAGATTGATAACTGCCAACGGCATCGTTCGAGTTTTTCTCCTTTGAGCTTTCCATAGTAGGTTTTCAAATCGCAAATCTGATAAGAGTTTTCATCCTTACCTTTGAAAACTTTATCAATAGCTGAAGCGTAGTTCTCGCCATCTGTGACAAGATACTCTGAATCTACATGAACAAGACCATATTCCTTACAAATGTCGATATAGTCTTGGAGTTCAACTGTTCCGTCATGAGTCCACTCTCTATCGAAAATTTCGCAACTGGAGTGTACTGCGTGACCATAGTTTGCGGCTGCTTCTAGTATTCTCTTTGGTACAGAGTCATACTCATGTGGGAAAAGCTGGCGTGATATTACACCTGTTATTCCCTGAAGTTCCTTTCCGTCTGACTGACGGAAGTACTGATGAGTGTCCTCCTTGAAAAGGATTCCACTGTCTTTTAAGGTTACTTTTGCCATAGTGTCTAAGCTGCTTGAAGTTGAATTTTACGATTAGTGAGGAGCTGCTTGATGTTAGGATTAGCCTCTATCTCGCCCTGATGATCCAGGTAGAGAGACATGAGAGCCGTTACATCCGAAGCTCCATTGATTGCATTCTTGATACCTGCAAGAGGATCAATAGACGCTGTAGTCTGTGGCTGTTGTATCTGCATCTGGGATTGTGGTTGACTAGCAGGATGCTGAGTATTCTTCTGCGATTGAGGTGTAGCAGAAGATCCATTGTTTTCTGATGCCTTTTCTGGGAAATCCTCACCCTGAAAAATGTACATACCGATGCCCGTAGAAAGGGCTATTGCTTTCGTCAGGGTTCTCATCAATGTCTTATTGATGTCCGTCATAGTTGCAGCAGGAACGGTTTTCTCAACATACTGCTTCTTATAAGAATCCCAAGCCTGATATGTATAAGATTCTAGTTTTAGTGCCTTATTTGCACTACTCATAACCGGTAGCCATGCCTCTGATTTTACTCCATCCACTTCGATTTCTACGAAACAGATGATTCCGATTGCAGGATCTACGAAATAAGGTAGTCCAGTGTTAGGGTTCTTTACGATGTGATACTCTGCTGATGGGTATGCCTTGCGGAATTCTGATATGGCATTAGCCCAAGAGAGGTAAGTCAGATCATTACGTTTCTCTACTTTGTCTGACATGTCGAGATTTGAGAGAGCGTCCCACATTATGCGGCGACGTTCGTCAGCTGTTGCTGTTGCAGGAACAGCAGGAATGATTACATTGCTCATTGTTGTAATTGATTTTGTGTTGGTTTTACACCAACGGATTGATAATTTGAGTGAATTGTAAAAAGAAAGAGAGGAGGCAATCACAAATTATCTCTAGTTAAATATTTAGATAAAGTGATATGCCTCCTCTCGGAGATACCAAAAGCGATTTGGTCGTAAAGACCTTTGGCGTTACTTTGGTATGTTGTTTTAGCTGATGAACCATTGCCATGAGTCGTCTTCATGCTTGATAGCACGAGATAATCCTAAAGCGGTGTCATAGCAATTGATTGATCTTTCCAACGCTACGTCTATATAGTTGTTCTTGTAGTTCGTAAGCAGTTGGAAAAGCTGATATGCTGATATCTCGTGACCAAATCCACCGAAGCTCTCATCAGTGTAGTAATCACGAATCATAGCGTTAATTTGTGCTTCCGGCAAAATGAAGTCAGGAAGCCCAAGCGTATTGCGC
>JAGHTW010000083.1 GCA_018065145.1 Candidatus Prevotella equi | reverse complement strand
GCTTCCTTCGTCAGCACATCACACATATCAAAACGTCCCTGTTCCCTGCCTATCATAGCATAGAACACGAGATGTTCCATCACGTCGCCCATCTCCTTTTGTATCTCCATGGCATCATCGCTAATGATGGCATCACAAAGTTCAAACGCCTCCTCGATAGTATGCGGACGGAGTGATTCGTTGGTCTGCTTATGGTCCCAAGGGCATTTCTCTCTTAACTCATCCTGTATGTCAAGCAGTCGCGAAAACGCCTGCAAGGTTTCTTCTTTTGTATGCATCGGTCTGAAAAATAAAAAGGTGTTATATTTATTACGCACTACAAAAGTACTATTTTTTTCACATTCCACGAACAATTACTGCAAAATATTACGTTATTTCACAAAAAACATGTAACTTTGCAGAAAACAAAGACCCATAAACAACGATGGAAAGCGTAGAAGAACATCTGCAAGAGCACGGTATTAAACCTACTTCCGTACGAATATTGGTATGGAGGGAGATAGCTGAGGTATCAGAGACATTCACCCTTAACGACGTGGAACGATGGATGCCAAACATGGATCGCTCTTCCATTTTCCGCGCTTTGAGGCTTTTCACGGAACATCATCTGCTGCATGAGATTGACGATGGAACGGGACACCAGAAGTATTGCGTATGCAGGTGCACAGACAGCCAGCATCTTAACCACATACACTTCACGTGCCTGAATTGCGGACAGACGTACTGCCTTGAGGATTACAACATTCCAATGGTAGATTTGCCAGAGGGTTTTGACATGCAAGAGGCGGAATATATTATAAAAGGTGTATGCCCAAGATGCAGATAAGTGTTAAAAAATTTGCATGTTTGAAAGAAAAACATTAACTTTGCACCGAATAATAAGACATAAATAACGTAAAACCCTAAAAATTATTGCCTATTGATAAACATTTACTTAACAAAAACGTTTAAGAAAATGAAGAATCTATCGCAGTTGACCGACGAAGAGTTGGCCCTGGAATACGTAGAAGGCAATAACCGCGCATTCGACGAGTTGTTGAATCGCACACAGACGGGTATATTCTCCTACATTATCTTTATAGTACACAACGAAGAAGTCGCAAATGACCTCTTCCAAGAGACGTTCCTGAAGGCTATAACAAAGCTTCAGGAAGGAAGATATGTACCAACAGGAAAGTTCAACGCATGGATGATACGCATCGCCCATAACGCTATCATGGACTGGTATCGCAGACAGAAAACACAGGTTATAGTGGATTCTGCCGTTGAGGATATAAATATAGCACAGATGAGCGACCGCGACCTTATGGAAACATCACGCGAGGATCTCATCGCCAATGGACAGGTGATGTCCGACGTACGCAATCTGGTGCAGTATCTGCCAGAGGCACAGCGTGAAGTGGTCATGATGAGATACTACCAGAATCTCTCATTCAAAGAGATTGCAGCAATAACGAACGTAAGCATAAACACATCACTGGCACGCATGCGCTATGCTCTCATCAACATGAGACGCTTAGCGAAAGAAAACAAAATGGCGCTGGAATTGTATTAACGGTTTACGTATGACACTTCGTCAACATCAGGGATGCTAAGGATGCTCTGTACCACAGTTATCAATTCTCCATAACTGTGTATATAGAAGTTTATGGTACACGTTACTATCTCGTCTTCGGTAACGGTATGAAGGTCCTTGATGCTAAGATGCAACTTATTGGATATACTATCAATGATATCGCTCAAGAGATGCTGACGGTCAACAGCATGAACCGTTACGACAGCAGGATATACGATATCCTTGTCCTCCTTAAAATCTACCGCTACGATATTATCACCGTACTGCGATGCAAGACCTATGGCATCAGCACAGTCGCGGCGATGCAAAACGATATCATTCTCACTCTGCTTATAGCCTATCACTTCTTCACCAGGGATAGGATTACACAAAGGACAACGCTTAAATGGCAAGTGTGTCTTGCTGTCCAGATACATGTGTATATGTCGCAACGCCTTATAAGAACGAGCCTTTTCTCTCCAATCTTCCTGTGGCCACACATCAGGAGATGTGCCTATCTCAATACAGTCACCACGCTTTAGAACAGTCTTGACAGAGGCAAGGTGGCCGTTTATCTTAGCATACTTCGCATGCATACCTACCTCGGTATGAATATTGAAGGCAAAGTCTATTGCCGTAGAGTTCTTCGGCAGCTTGATAGCCTTGCCGTCAGGAGTATATACCTGAATATCGTCATTATAGAAAGAGGCACGCACTGACTGTATGAAGAAAGACTTTCCATCAGGATTTACCTCAGAGTTACGCGCTACATCCTTCAACACATTACGGAAGTTCTCCAGCCACTGCGTGATATCCTTGTCACGACGTCCGTTATCAAGCAGATAACCAAGGTCCGCTTTCTTTGTCATGCGCTCTGACTGAATGTGAATCTCTTCCCACACGCCATAATCTGATAACAACTGGGTATGGAAACTCTGATAGCCATTCTGCTTAGGCTGGTCAACATAGTTAATGATTGAGCTAGGACGTTCCTTGAAGTTGTCCGTCAAGAGAGAATAGATATTAAGACACATATTCTTCTCAGACACATAGACATCTTCAGGGAAGACGATACGCGTAAAGTGACGACACTCAAGATGTTCAAAGTCAACACCGCGTGTGTTTATCTTACGCCAGATATTATATGGCTGTTTGTAATCTACCTCACGACGATAGCGTATGCCGTGAGAAGTAAGTATCTCATCAATCTTCTCTTGGAAGGATTTCAAACGCACCTTGTCTGCCTCCTTGTCCTTTTCTATAAGTCCAAGAATCTTCTCATATATCTGCGGACAACGGAAACGGAAAGAAAGGTTCTCCAGTTCTATCTTGATGGTATAGAGACCAAGACGGTTTGCCAATGGTGCATAGAAATAATCCGTTTCACCTGCTATCTTCATCTGCTTGTCAGGACGCATAGAGTCCAAAGTACGCATATTATGAAGACGGTCAGCAAGCTTTATAAGGATTGCGCGCACATCATAGTGCATAGAGTCCAGCATCTGCTTGAAATTGTCAAGCTGCTTGGACATGGTGTATTTCTTCTTGCTCTGCTTGGTGACTACACGCACAAGGAATGCAACGTCCTCACCAAACATCTCACGTATCTTCTCGTCAGTACATGGCGTATCCTCTACTACATCATGCAGGAAAGCAGCACACACTGGTGCAGCACCTAACTGCAACTCCTTTGCGATAATAAGAGCGACGGCAATAGGATGAATGATATATGGTTCACCACTCTTACGACGCTGCTCACGATGAGCCTCGTATGCAAATTCAAACGCCTTGTTCATCAATTGCATCTCCTGCAATGATGAACGTAATTCCATGGCACAGAAAACTTCATTGGCTCTGCGCCTTATCTCTTCATCGGTTATTTCGTAGCTTGCCATAGTGGTGTGTGTATTAGAGGCGTTAATAATTGATATAATCCTTAATAATGTAAAAAGGAAAAGATTTTGCAAAAATAGTTAAATTATCTTATACTACCAAATATATCTTGCTATTTTTTCAAAAAAGCACCTCATTCATCATTACATCGTGCTTATCAGCTGGCACTTCGTCAACATTTTGGAACGGATAACATACACCTATTTTATATATATACGCGTGCGCGGAGAGAAAACGATCATAATATCCCTTGCCACGACCGAGACGATGACAGGATGTATCGAATGCCATTCCAGATACTATTGCCACAATATCTTCCTGTTCGCACAACTCCACCTCCCCACCCTGCGGCTCAAGGATGCCATAAGCACCTGACTGCAACGATGACATTCCCTCATAACGATGCAAAGTCATCTCCGTTTCACTGATAACCTTGGGCAACAATACCGTCTTGCCTATTGCTACAAGATAATCGTTAACGGAAGTCACATCTACTTCGTCAGGCAAGGGCCAGTATGATACTACGATACGGGCTTTCTGCAACATAACATTGGACGTGAGATGACGGCAAATTTCTTCCGACATCTGTTTACATTCTTCCTTGCTGTGAAGTAATTTCTGACTACGAATATATTTCCTTAACTGTTGTTTATTCATAATGTCAACAAAGTTAATGATTATTTACAAAATAAGAAAATATTAATTCAAATATTTGTTAATATAAGGCAAATAATGTAACTTTGCGACTGATAAACATAAACTTTTATCATAAGGTATAGTCTTACTTGTGTATTTAATCATAGAAAAACAAAATATGAAGATTTTAGGATTTATCAAGTCTGCAACACTACTGATTGCATTTTCATCAGCATCTATTGCCGCTTCGGCAAAGACATGGACGCTGGAGGAATGCATACAGTATGCTATGGACAACAACATTTCACTGCAAAGATCAGGACTTACCCGACAGTCAAGTCAGGAAGACTGGGAATCTGCAAAGGCACAGTTGCTTCCTTCTCTTAACTTCAGCAGTTCACACAGGGTGAATTATCAACCATGGCCTAACGACAATGCTGCAAAGGTGATTGATGGTCAGGCGCAGCTGACAATGGACAAGGTGTATTATAACGGTTCTTATTCTGTCAACGCAAACTGGACGGTATGGAATGGTAACATTAACCGCAACCAAATCAAGGCAAGCAAGCTTTCTACAGACGCAGCGGAACAGGATAGTATAACTACGGCACTGAACCTTCAGGAGCAGATTGCGCAACTGTACATACAGATCCTCTACACGAAAGAGGCAATAAAGGTGAACAAAAGCACTCTTGAAGCAGCGAAGGTGAATGAGGAACGTGGAAAACAGATGCTGGAAGTGGGTTCCATGAGTAAGGCTGACGTATCACAACTCACTGCAACACGAGCTCTTGATGAGTATAACGTGGTGCAGGCAGAGAGTCAGACACGTTCGTATATACGACAATTGAAACAGTTGTTGCAGATAACGAACGAAGAACCGTTTGATGTTGCTGACAGAACTGAATTGACAGACATGATGGCGCTACAGACGATTCCTACCGTTTCGTCAGTTTATAACAGAGCAATAGAGAACCGACCAGAGATAAAGAGTTCGGATATTGCAATAGAAAGTGCAGAACTTCAGCGTAAGATGGCGACAGCAAGACGATTGCCTACAGTATCAATGAATGCGTCGCTTGGTTCCAATACGAACACTATGACAGAGACACGTTGGGACAAACAGATGAAGACAAACTTCAACATGGGTGCTGGAGTGACGGTGAGTGTGCCTATACTTGACCAGAGACAAACACGGACGGCGGTGAACAAGGCAATAATACAAAAGCAATCAGCACAACTGGAGAAACAAAATAAACAGACAACACTGTACTCTACAATCGAAAACTACTGGATTCAGGCAGAGAACTACCAGAACCAGTACAAGGCAGCAAAGGTAAGTACCGAAAGTGCAAAAGACTCTTACGACTTGTTATCAGAACAGTTTGCAGTAGGTCTGAAGAATATCGTAGAACTGCAGGATGGAAAGACACGATTGCTTTCTGCACAACAGAACGAGCTGCAGAGTAAATACATGACAATACTTAATATAAAGATGTTGGAGTTTTACAAGAAATGAAGATGAAAAAGAAAACATATATAGCAGTTGCAGTGGTAGCGATAGTTGCCATCGCAGCAATTCTCCTTAAAGGAGGAAACGAGAAGGAAGACGTGACGTACGACATGGCGACAGTAGAGAAATCGGACATCACGACGAGTGTAACAGCAACGGGTACAATAGAACCTGTAACATCGGTAACGGTAGGTACTCAGGTGAGTGGTATCGTGGCTCACCTGTATGTTGATTACAACAGTGTAGTAAAGAAAGGTCAGGTGATAGCAGAGTTGGACAAGACAAACCTGATGAGCGAACTGGCTTCTGCCAAGGCTCAACTGGCATCGGCACAGAGTTCTCTGGCATATCAGAAAGCAAACTATGAGAGATACAAGACTCTATACAACAAAGGTCTCATTTCTGCTAATGACTATGAACAGGCTAACCTGTCATACCAGCAGGCATTGCAGCAAGTAACAACCTCTACCCAACAGGTAAACAAGGCAACGACAAACCTTGGATATGCTACTATCACATCGCCTATCGATGGTATCGTCTTGTCAAAGTCTGTTGAAGAAGGACAGACAGTGGCGGCTTCATTTAATACGCCGGAACTGTTCACCATTGCTCAGGACTTGACTAACATGCAGGTGATAGCAGATATAGACGAAGCAGATATAGGTGAGGTACGCGAAGGTGAGCGTGTATCTTTCACCGTAGATGCTCATCCTGATGATGTCTTTCAGGGACGCGTGACACAGGTGCGTCAAGTAGCAAAGACAACAAGCAATGTAGTAACCTATCAGGTGGTGATATCCGCACCTAATGCAGACATGAAACTGAAACCAGGACTTACTGCCAACGTTACAATCTTCACAAAAGAAACAAACAATGTTCTTACAATACCTACAAAGGCTCTTAAGTTCGCACCTAACGAAAAGATGCTGACAGAGGAGCAGACAATACAGGATTGCAATAGCAAGGAAAAGGTTTGGGTTCTTGATGGCAATGTATTCAAAGCTATTGCTGTTACCACTGGCATGAGTAATGGTGTTAAGACGGAGATAAAGTCCGGACTTAAGGTTGGAGACAAGATTATAACCGAGTTTAAGATGGAGATGGATGAGGAAGCCATGTCTAATGGTAAAAAAACGAATCCGTTCATGCCTAAACCACCACAGAAGAATAACAAGAAATAAGAGCAATGGAGAAGAAAGTAGTCATTAAATTGGATAACGTACGACGTGAATTTAAAGTCGGAGATGAAACGGTTAAGGCATTGCGTGGCGTCTCTTTTGAGATTCACGAGGGTGAGTTCGTTACCATCATGGGCACATCGGGCTCGGGCAAGTCAACACTACTTAACCAGCTCGGATGCCTTGACACTCCGACATCAGGAGAATATTATCTTGACGGAGTGTCGGTAAGGACTATGTCAAAAAGCCAAAGAGCACGACTGCGTAACAGGAAGATAGGATTCGTATTCCAGAACTATAACCTTCTGGCAAAGACAACATCAGTGGAAAACGTGGAACTGCCTTTGATGTATAACTCGGAATACTCCGCTTCACAACGTAGAGAGGCTGCGATAAAAGCACTGGAAGAGGTAGGTCTTGGAGACAGGTTGTATCATAAGTCTAATCAGATGTCAGGCGGACAGATGCAACGTGTGGCAATAGCACGCGCACTGGTGAATAATCCAGCGGTAATTCTTGCGGACGAAGCAACTGGTAACCTTGACACCCGCACTTCATTTGAGATGCTCGTTCTGTTTCAGAAACTTCATGCGCAGGGCAGAACGATTATCTTTGTAACGCATAACCCTGATATAGCAAGATATTCTTCACGCAATATCATGCTGCGTGACGGTAAGATACGTGAGGATGTATTAAACAACAATATTCAATCTGCAGCAGAGGCATTGGCAAACCTGCCTCTGCCACAGGATGATTAAAGACAGGACATTATGAATTTTATAAATCTTATAAAGGTTGCCATCAAGGCAATATCCAATAATAAGTTCCGCAGCTTCCTGTCAATGCTAGGCATCATAATTGGTGTGGCTGCAGTAATAGTGATGATGGCAATAGGACAAGGCTCTAAGGAGTCAATCCGCGAGAACATACAGCAGATTGGTTCCAATATCATCATGGTACGCCCTGGTTCTGACCGTGGCATGGGTGGTGCAAGACAGGACCCATCAGAGATGCAGACACTGAAGGTGGAGGATTACGAGGCAATAAAGAAGGAGGCTAAATATGTGCCTTTTGCATCACCTGAGGTAACGTCAAGCGGACAGGTCGTAAATGGTAACAACAATACAAGTTGTACAATGTACGGCGAAGGTGTTGAGTATATAGACATCAAACAATGGGAGATAACTAGTGGTGCTTGCTTTACTGAAGACGACATTAAGAAAAGTTCGAAGGTTTGCATTATAGGCAAAACTGTTGTTGACGAGCTATTCCCTGACGGTCAGGATCCTGTAGGCAAGATGATACGTTTCAAAAGCATCCCATTCCGCGTAATCGGAGTACTAAAGAGCAAAGGTTACAACTCGTTTGGCATGGATCAGGATAACCTGATGATAGCGCCTTACACAACTGTAATGAAACGCTTGACGGCACAGACTTTCCTTTCGTCCATCAACTGCTCTGCTATAACAGAGGAAATGACTGATGATGCGATAGAAGAACTTACTGGAATACTGAGAAATCAACATAAACTAAAGGATGATGCAGAAGATAACTTCACTATTCGTTCCCAACAGGAGATGATGGAAACCATGTCTTCAACAATGGATATGGTAACGCTGATACTTGTTGTAGCTGCTGCTTTCTCACTTCTCGTTGCGGGTATAGGTATCATGAACATTATGCTCGTAAGCGTGACGGAACGAACAAAAGAGATAGGACTTCGCATGTCTGTCGGAGCAAGAGGCATAGATATAAGTAACCAGTTCCTCATCGAATCTATCATCATCTCAGTAACAGGTGGTGTCTTAGGAATAGGATTCGGCATGTTGCTTGTTACCATTGCAAGCGTACTGATAGGACTACCTACATCTGTACCAATGTGGAGTATTATAGTTTCGTTTATTGTCTGCACTATCATCGGTGTAGGATTCGGTTATTTCCCTGCGCAAAAGGCAGCACGAATGGATCCTATCGAAGCTATCAGATACGAGTAATAAAACGAAAGATACAAAAACAATAACGGCTCAGCATCGCAACGATGTTGAGCCGTTATTGTATATTATCAAGTTATGTATTATCTTACGTTCGGTTAGAATGTAACACGGAAACCGAAACGGACACCATGGTTCTTTGAACTCTTGGTGCTACTTGTATGTGTCAATCGACGAACGTATTCAACAGAGAGGAGCTTGAAGATATTGTGAATACCTACACGCATCTCTACGTATGGTTTGCCATTCATTGAATGTGTCTCCTCTGGGAACATCATGAGATAATCGCTATTCTTATTGATATCAAGCATTGGATTGTTCTTGTCGGAGAGTCCGCCATAAAGAACGTTGAAGCCAACCAACTCACGCCACTGCAATTTCTTAATAAGTGGCAAGCGATTAAAGAGCTTTCCGCAGAAGTCCCACTCTATCTGTGCTGATACATATTTGTCGTTGAGGAACTCCATATTGTCCAAAAGGGCAAATGTCTGTGGCTGCCAGATAACAGAAAGGTTAGCAGGAGGTGCGATGAGCATCATGAATGGCACTTTGTTCCACTGATAACCCGCTTTAAGCACAATATCAGTCTTACCCCATGTGCCTACCCAGAAACGCTTGATAGCTGCTACTTCGGTAAAGTTGTAGTTATACTGTCCACCAAGGAAACCCTTCAAACCTATAGCGTGCTTCAACTTGAACACTGGTGCATCCTTATTGATAGGACGACGCTTCATCTTCTGGTTGATATATGTCTGTCCTGGCGAATATGACAAGATAACGTATGCCTCTGTTGTCGTGTACTTACCTTGGAAAGTAGGATTATTTGCTAATGACCATGTACCATCAACATTCTGTGTCCAATTGTTCATGGTACGGCAAACCAAACGACCCGCAGCTTCATTAGTGCTATTTATAAGTCCTGCTTTAACAGAGAAACCCCAATCTTCTTCATCTACAAAGTCTATGCTATGTGTACGACAGAGTGCCTGTGATGGTACTGATGTCCACTTGATAGCAGCAAAGAGGTTATCCTTGTCAACATCAAGGAACTGATCCGATGGTGATACAAGGTCATAAGATGAGGTAATAGAGATATTTCTCATAGGGAACTCATCAGGCGAATATGACTTCTTGTTGAATGAGTATGTAGCCGTTCCGCCATAATAAACTTTTCTTTCCTTACGGTCTAAGTCATAATGGAACTTATGCGAATTAAAACCATAAGCAACATATCCCTTGAGGAAGAAATGACGGTTGAGTGCACCTGTGGTCTGGGCAGCAAGACGCAAACGGAGACCATCAATGGTGTTGCTGGAAATCATTGACGTCACAGGACCTATATCAACCTTACTTGGTTTTCCTGCCTTTGTGGTCTCAATATAGTTTTCAAGTATTGCCTTGAAACCTGTCATAAGCCATCCGAATCCCTTTGTGCTCTTAATGCCTTTGATAAAGGAATCCATACCTTCCTCACCCTTAGTGAGACTTACTTCACGGTTATCTGTCCAGTATTCCGTATCACGCATCTCGGAATAAGGGTCACGTTTCTCTAATGCCTTACCACGGAAGAGTTTGTCATCAATGTGATCAAATGAGTAATCATTGCGTCGTGAAATGCGATTAATAAAGAACTTACCTACATTTCCGACTATCTCCATCTCTACAATCATGTCATTGTTTGAAAGTACCCACTCACCCGTAGGCAACTGAATATATTCCTGCTCGATCTCCATCTCAGAAACGAAATTGACATCAGAACGCTTTGGAATACCGAGAATAGCTTTCTTGACATGTAAAGAAGAATCATTGATAATCCACAAATCACCTCGGAACGCTATGTCCTGCTGATTATTCGGAAGGAATGTCAGATGTATGCATGAATCACGATCTACCTTAACCGTATCAACAATATAATAGCGATAGCAGCTGATAGCATCATCACCGATTGGTGACACGAAAGGCAACTTCAGGAGTTTTACACGGTTGTCATAGATATCAACCTCTGTGAATACATCCTTTGCAATTGTGGTGAACATATCACCTGTCTCAATCAAATCGTTGACGCCTGATGATTTCTCTGCATCAACAAGTATTCTCTCCTTTGATGGATCCTTACGATAGAACTTACGGAACACCTTCTCTGTTACAATGACAGGAAGGATATATTTGCCTGTTTTAGGATTTATCTCTACCTGATCCTTCAGCCATGGTTTCTTAGCATACGAACCAGAGTCCAACTTTTCCTTTGTTACATTGTTAAGGCATATAGTCAACTTCTCATAGTTACGATACTGATAATAATCTTTGTTCTCAAGTTTTGTCTGCTTCTTTGCAGCAATAACCCTGCGCATAAGTTCTACAGCAGGATTTTCCTTACGACTATAACGGCTTTTCTTAGACTTTACGGTAAGTTCATCAAGGTACTTACTGTCAGGTTGCAACACGATATTCAACTCGTCAGGAGTACTTGAAGTTATCTTAACATCCTTTGATTTATAGCCCACAGCAGAGAATGTCAGCACCCATCCGTTATGCTTGGCAATCTTATATTGACCCTCAACATCACCAACAGACGCAACATGCTTTCCCTTGTACGATACCGTTACAAAGGAAACGCCATCTCCAAACTCCGCATCGGTAACAACACCCTTTATCTGCGCATTTGCAACAAGAGTTAATACCGAGAGTATCAATACAAATATGTGTCTCTTAAAAATCATCATCAATTCTTCTATGTAGTTATTTGACTGCAAATTTACAAAAAACGATGCAAATTAGAAAACTTATCTATATTTTTTAGTTTACCTTATATAAAAAAATGATAATAATCAAAGGTTTTTAACCTTCGTATATAGTCTTATCCTCTATTCCTGCTTCAAGAAGTGCTTCTTTACGCTCTGTACAAGTACCACATTTACCACAATGCACATCGCCACCTTTGTAGCAAGACCATGTCTCTGTATAGTCTATGGAAAGTTCCTTTCCTTTGCGTGCAATGTCGGCTTTTGTTATATCTGTATATGGTGCGAGTATAGTCAGTCCCTCATATGTTCCGTTCTTTATTGCTTCACTCATCGCATCAATAAAACCTCTGCGACAATCAGGATAGATTGCATGATCTCCACCATGATTAGCAAGCATCACATGTTTCAATCCCCTACTCTCTGCTAATCCTGCTGCTATTGCAAGCATGATACCATTACGGAAAGGCACAACAGTCGATTTCATATTCTCATCTTCATAATGTCCCTCTGGTATCTCTTCTCCCCCAATAAGCAAGGACGACTTAAAATACTGTTGCATGAATGCCAGAGGTATCTCTATATGCTCTATGCCTAAACGTTCACAATGCATACGAGCATAGGCAATTTCCTTTTCATTATGCTTACTGCCGTAGTTAAAACTGATACCCAAAGCAATTGAGTCCTTGTACTCGTATAGCATGGTAACGGAATCCATGCCGCCAGAAACGATTATAACAGAATCTTTCATTGTGTCTTACATTTAATTATGGAATATCCACGCAAGTCCTAACCTCAACAAACGTTCGTTCATCGGATGATGTGGTGTGAGGAAATAATTCTTTTCTCCCATGCCACTATTGACATGTGACATCATTACATAGAAGCGACATTGTTTGAGTTTGAAATTACAATATACATTTACATAAGGATAGCCACCCACCTTTGTCTTTACCTGATCGTTCTCCTGAACAGCATATTGTCCTAACTGTGAGCAGAATTCCTGTGCATAATACTTTGAGAACCAGAACATCTCAGCACCAAAATTAACCTTTAGCACCTTCGCTATACGAAAGTCAAGGTAAAGATTGGTCCAGAAATTCAACAATGGCACTGCCAATATTTTATCATCACTACTCTTCTGGAACGTCAGTCGGTTTTCCCAATTTAATATTCCCAACCTCGCATTCTGTTCCAGTGCTATTGTGATAAGACTGATATTCTTTGATGTCTGTCTGTAATCAGCAGTGAAGTTTGTTATGTTGCCAGAAGAAGAACGATTGTATGACTCTGCAAGATAGACATAATTCTGCAGATTATCATACGCCACACGCACTGTTGTCTTTGACTTAGGATATGTTATCATTCCCTCTAAATGGGTATGCATCTGCTTGGAGAAGTCATCATTGTGATTCCACCAGAAATGCTTTGATTGGAATCGACGCTGGTAGAAAGAAGGAGTGTTAAGATGATAGAATCCTTTCAGTTTCAATGTCAGAGTATCTTTAAACATTCTGACATTAACATCTCCTGTAGCGTCAATATTTACGTCACCCGCGCTCTTGCCAGCGATACCAAATTCCGCTGTAGCTTTGTAATGAATAATGCGTCCTGTAGTCTTCTCTATCTGTGCGCCTACATTCACATCCGTCTCAGTTATAGAACTATACGTATTGTTTATATCCGGCAGTTTGTAGTTGCGTATATCATTAGCAATATACACTTTTCCTCCCATAGGGATATATTTATTGAAACCTTCCAACAGTCCTATAGCAAAGTTATTCCTCACAGAGAACAATTTCGTCTCATCATATATCTTTGATCCTATAGCATTAAACTCAGGTACATCATACACATTATTATAATAATTGGATGGTGAGGTATGAGCTATATACGTACGTTGATAATTGTCAATATTCAAATTATGAATAAAGCTAGTCACTGGTACATATTCATCCTTCAACCATGTTGTATCCTCAGTAAGTGTATCATTCTTTGCCAACAGGCTATCAGCCATTGAGGCAAGAGAATCCTTAGCAAGAATTATGCTTTTAAGAGAATCCGTCTTTAGATCTCCAACAATCTTCGCATCAGAAGGACGTCCCTGAAACTCTTGTTGTACCTTTGCATTGTCTGGTCTTGCCTCAGTTTTTCGTTTCTTCTCCTTCCCCTTGTCATCAACACCGGATGCTTCTCTTTCCTTTTTTGCCTCAATAGCGAACTTTCTTGCTTCTATCTCATCGTCGGTCATTCGAACCTTTCGATAGAAGCCTAAATTATAGCGATGTGACAGAGTCAAATTGAAAACGTCATTGCGCTGCCAGTTATTATTGAGCACTGTAGGTATCTCATCAGAATCAAAACTAACAGACGAAGCTTCAGGATGGGTTACATATTCATCATTTGTTATACCTCCATTAAGGGCTTCTTTCAGATGATTGAAAGTCATGATGAAATGAGCCTGATATCGTGGTCCGAGATACGAAGCCCACAACGTGTAATCAAACAATGAAACGCTCTGACTGTTATAATAGCCACGGGCATAGAGATAGTTAAACTTAAATCCTAAACCTATCTGTTTATTTACATTCGTAGCAAAGAGTGCTTTTATATGATCCTCACCATTATCCCTATTGCCTGCACTATTATAATACAGATGCGTCATTGGCGAAAGGGTATTGGTAAATCTCAAATCTGTCGGATCAGTAACAAAATAGCTATACGGCTCAACAAACGCAAAACGTGTAGTATATCGTCTGTCGGTAGCAATACGAGAGATACGTGGAGAACCTTGATTACCAGTTGTGGTATATTCACCGTATGTACCTGTATTGAAAACACTGTTCATAAACAGATGTACAGCAGTGTCTGGAACCTGTTTCGTAATATCACCGAATTTATCTATCGTCCATACCTGCATACGCTTAGGTATCTTCTTATGCTTTGTCTTGAGGGAATCGATAGCACGATTAGGGTTAAACGAATTATCAACGACGGTAAAACCATCATCGTATTCGTCTATCACCTGTGCAAAACCACTATTGCCAAATGCTAACACCAAAAAGATTATACCTAATATACGTTTCACGCCGTTTCTTTTGTTATCCTTTGTTCAAGAATCTCAATACACACTCTGCCATCTTCATAGAGATAGCAATGACTGCCAGTACAGCACCCATCATTTCTATTCTTCCGTCACCGATCCATCCACTATACATCACAGCACCGATAACGCCAATGACCATAAACAATACATTCAAGATTTGTCTAATCTTGAAAATGATGCTATACTCTTTCTTTGGTCTCTTATGATGGCGAGGACGCTGTATCACAACGTCCTCATTCTCCATCGTATTTACTATTTCTTCCAATTCCCTTTATCTTTTATTTTGCATCAAGAACCTGAGCAAGACGCACAAAGATTTCATCCTTACGGTCAATTGTCTTTGTGCGGAACTTCTTACTTCCGCCTTTCTGGAAACCATTCTTTGCCTTATTGAGAGCCTGGGCATCACTTATCATATCCTCTGCAGGGAACTGACCGCCACCACGCTCTTCATCATAGATATAGCTAATGTTGCGTATTACCGCGTGACACTTGCCATCATAACAAGAAACGATAAGCTTATAACAGAACTTTGTTCTATCAAGACTCAATGGCTTATTTTCAAAAACAAGCCACTCTACTACGCTCACACCTATCTGCTTCTGTGATTCGTTGACTACGGCAACCTTGCTATACTCCGTCTGTTCCTTTTCCTTTACGAAGGTCTTAAGGTACGCAAGCATCTTGTCATACATCTGTGACGCAGACATTCCTGGCACTTCAAAAACCTTCTCCCACTGCACCTTGCCATTAACTTCAGGACAAGCTCCAACGAGATATTTTTCATCTATAGCAGGCTTATTTGAAACCTTTTTCTGATTTTCAGACTTCTTATCACCATAGATAACACTATTTACTTTCTTCTGATCAGCTTCCTGCTGCTTAATCTTCTTTTTATCAAAGATTCCGTAACGACGCTGCTCACCATCATCAGGCACAGTGAATTCTCCCTGTGCAAAAGACATACCGCATATTCCAGTAAGGAATAATGACATTAATACTTTTTTCATCTTTGTTTGATAGAATTTTATTAACTTAAATAATAGAAATACAGGTATGAGAGAAGAGCCACAAGAACAAATATCACAATGACCCTAAACATACAACTGACAAATTTCTTAATTAGTATTATTGCTATAACAATCGCCAATATGGCGGCTAAATAAGTAACCATTTATCAAGCTTTTAAATCTTTGTTTATTACTTCCTTAAACTGTGGTGGAATAGGTGTTGAGAATTCCATTGGCCTGTGTGTTACAGGATGATAGAAACACAGCACATATGCATGCAGACAAAGTCTATGCAAAGGGCTATCACCATTTCCATATTTGACATCGCCACACACAGGATGCCCCATATCAGCCGAATGTACACGTATCTGATTCTTTCTTCCTGTCTCCAGTTTATACTCTACGAGAGAATGTTCTGTAGAACGATCAAGAACGTAAAAATGCGTAACAGCATACTTTCCGCCGTTATCGACAGGCGAAGAAAAAGTAACATACGCCTTATTATCTTTCAGCCAGTTAGCTATTGTACCGGTCTGTTCCTGCATCTCACCACTAACGAGAGCAACGTATCGTCTATCAAAGACTATATCATGCCACTCATGTTCCAGAATCTGTTCTGTCTCCATATCCTTGGCATATATCATCAGTCCACTGGTATCTCTATCCAAGCGATGCACCACATGGGCACGACAACTCTGACGTGTTCTCTTAAAGTAGTCATCCAAGACCGTTTTTACATTCAGCGAAGAATGTCCTGCAGCCATTGAGAGTATGCCTGGCTTTTTCTCTATCACGATAAGGTACTGATCCTCATAGACTATACTGACATACTTACTCTTGAAATTATCATTCCTCTTTGAGTTGCTGACACTTATCTTCGTTCCTGGCACCAACGGATAATCGAACTGCGTCACCGTCTTGCCGTCAACCTTGATACCACGTCCCTGTAGCGTACTTTTTATCTTTGACTTACTGCCAGGCAACGTAGCAAGAAGATATTCCAAGAGTGGAATCTCCCGGTCGCAAGTATAATGTTTATATTCTCTTAGTTTTGGATTGTATGGCATACAATTGAAATAGATTATTCGTAATTGGCGAAAACTTCGCTTACAGTATTAACCTCCAGCATGGATACGCCAGCGGTTTTGTCTGTTACGCCTATGCCCATGTGACCTGACAGATAAGTAACCTTATCATCGAGTTTTACTCTTCCGAGGTTGTAGAGCTTCTTCACCGTGTGATAGAACTGCTTATCAAGCTCATCTTTCTTTGGATAAGTAGCGATGACACCATATGAGAGAGCGAGCCAGCGCTGGAGCTTATCGTGCTTGCAGATAGCCACGATAGGATGAGGACCACGGTAAGCGGAGAGGGTGCGGGCATCGTCGCCGTTACCAGAGTCGGTGAGAATACACTTCACATCAAGCTTCTGTGTTGTCTCGATAGCAGCACGACAAAGGAAGTCACGAAGGTTCGTATCAGCGCCTTCAACATTAACTTTCGCCATATAAAGGGCACGATCCTCTTCTGCCTGCTCCGCGATACGTGCCATAGTCTTTACGGCTTCGATAGGATAAGCACCACTTGCTGTCTCACCAGAGAGCATGAGGGCATCGGTATTGCAGAATACTGCTGTGGCAATATCGTTGACCTCCGCACGTGTTGGACGTGGATTCTTTATCATCGTGTGAAGCATCTGTGTAGCTACGATTACAGGTTTCTTGCGGAATACGCACTTGCGGATAATCATTCGCTGTATTCCAGGAATCTGCTCTGCTGGAATCTCAATACCAAGGTCGCCACGTGCCACCATGATACCATAGCAGTTGTCGAGGATTTCCTCGATATTATCAACGCCTTCCTGATTTTCTATCTTGGAGATAATCTTGATATCAGAGTTATGCTCATCAAGGATAGCCTGCACCTCCATCAAGTCCTCCTTGGAACGCACGAAGGAATGTGCGATAAAGTCAATATCCTGCTCAATTGCGAGGAGAATATTTGCCTTATCCTTCTCCGTGAGTGCAGGAAGATCGATATGCTCTCCTGGTACGTTCACACTTTTATGAGAACCGAGCATACCGTCATTCATCACTTCCACGGTAAGTTTCTCCCCATCATTCTCTGTGACCTTCATATCCAGTTCACCATCATCAAAAAGGATATCGTCTCCAACCTTTACATCCTTGCAGATATCAGGGTATGAAAGACAAATCTCATCATGAGTCGTATCCTTGCTTGGGTTGCCAACAACAACAACCTTTTCGCCTGCCTTATATGCTATAGGTCCCTCACAACCAGTAGTTCTAACCTCTGGTCCCTTTGTATCAATAAGTATTCCGAGATGTGGAGACACAGCCCTTACATTCTTTATGATAGTTTTCAAACCTTCTGGCGTTGCATGAGCAGTATTCATACGTATCACATTGACACCTGCTTCATACAATTCCTTAATAAACTCCACTTCACATCTCAGGTCGCTAACAGAAGCAACAATTTTAGTTTGTTTCATAAACAGTATTTGTAACGCATTAATATAATCTATAAATAAGGTGCAAATTTACATATTTTTTATCACAAATGCAAATAAAATAACAAAATATAGCATTCTTTTATAAAAAAGTAATAGATTTTATGACAAAAATTTTGTTTTATCAAAAGTTTAATGTAATTTTGCATTTGCAACATGAACATTGCAATTCTTGTACTATGAGCAACAGAATATCTCACGAAGGCATTATTGACAGCATCTCATCCGGGATGGTGAGGGTACGCATCACCCAAAACAGCGCCTGCAGCAGTTGCAAGATAGCATCACACTGTACCTCTGCCGAGAGCAAGGAAAAGCTAATCGACGTACATTGCAATAATACGGGAAATTACTCTGTAGGACAAGAAGTGATGGTCATGGCAGCAGAATCCGTTGGAATGAAGGCTGTATTGATTGCGTTTGTCATCCCAACCGTCATATTACTCGCCGTAATATCAACATGCATCATAAACGGATTATCGGAATTGACGGCTGCTATTTCCGGACTTGCGACATTGATACCTTATTACACTATATTGTACATTTGCCGCAAAAGATTAGAAAAGTCTTTAACATTCTGGATTGAATAACTAAAAACAATATCAAATATAACTAACAACTAACAACACTATGAGTTTTATTCTATCAGCAGTAGCAACTCTTGGTGCGATAGCCCTCATTGCAGCGGTTATCCTTTATGTTTGCGCCAAGAAGTTCGCTGTCAAGGAAGACCCACGCATCGGTCAGGTGGCAGAGGTATTGCCACAGGCTAATTGCGGTGGTTGCGGATTCCCTGGATGTTCAGGTCTTGCCGCAGCCATTGTCAAGGCATCCGATGATGGTTCTATTGAAGGACTTACATGTCCTGTTGGTGGCCAGGAGGTTATGTCAAAGGTAGCAGACATACTTGGTATGGCTGTTGCAGAGAGCGCCCCAAAGGTTGCCGTAGTAAAATGTAACGGCTGTTACGCTAACCGCCCTCGCACAGTGCAGTACGATGGTCTTCGCACCTGTACAGCAATGAACGCTACAGGTTCAGGTGAGACAGCATGTGGTTTCGGTTGTCTCGGTGGCGGCGACTGCGAAAAGGCTTGTGCTTTTGATGCCATCAAGGTTAATCCTGAAACAGGACTCCCTGAGGTTGACGAAGAGAAGTGTACCTCATGCGGTGCATGCGTCAAGGCATGTCCACGTCACATCATAGAGATTCGCCTTAAGGGCAAAGTTATAAAGGAACAGGCACGTCGCGTGTATGTATCCTGCGTTAACAAGGACAAGGGCCCTGTTGTAGCAAAGGCTTGCTCCGTTGGTTGTATAGGCTGCGGAAAGTGCGCAAAGGTATGTAAGTTTGAAGCTATTACCGTTGAGGGTAATATCGCATACATTGATTACAACAAGTGTAAGGCATGCGGACTGTGCGTAAGAGAGTGCCCAAAGAATGCTATCAAGGCAACATGGGAGTTACCACCTCTTAAGCCAAAGGCAGAGACAGCAGAGAACGTAGAACAAAAGAAGGAGGCATAAGGATATGAAACTACATACATTTAAAATTGGTGGTATTCACCCAGAAGAGAACAAGCTCTCCAACGACGCTGTTACTCAGCCAGCACCATTGCCAAAGCAGGCCATCTTCCCAATGAGCCAGCACATCGGCGCTCCAGCAAAGCCTGTTGTAGCAAAAGGTGACAAGGTAAAGGTCGGCACACTGATAGCAGAGGCTAATGGTTTTGTCTCTGCACCAATATATTCATCAGTATCAGGTACTGTTTTCAAGGTTGACAATGCTATAACCGCATCAGGTTACAACCAGCCATGTATCATCATCAATGTAGAAGGTGACGAGTGGGAGGAAAGCATTGACCGCTCTGAGACACTTGAGAAACTGGAGAATCATCCAGAGCTGACACCGGAAGAAATCGTCAACCGTATAAAGGTTGCAGGTGTAGTAGGTATGGGCGGTGCTTGTTTCCCTACATTCATCAAGCTCTGCCCTCCTCCAGGAGCAACTGCAGAATGCGTTATTATCAACGCAGTAGAGTGTGAGCCTTACATCACATCTGACTATCGCCTCATGATGGAGAAGGCAGACCAGCTTATCGAAGGTCTGAAAATCCTTATGAAGGGTGCAAAGGTAGAGAAGGGCTACATCGGCGTTGAGGACAACAAGCCTGCAGCAATAGAACTTCTCGCCGAGAAAGTTGCGAACATTCCTGGAATAGAAGTAGTTCCATTGGCAAAGAAATACCCACAGGGTGGTGAGAAACAGCTCGTTGATGCCGTCATCGGTCGTCAGGTGCCAGCACCTCCTGCTATCCCTGTCAATGTTGGCGCAATCGTTCAGAACGCAGGTACAGCAGTTGCTGTATATGAGGCTGTAATGAAGAACAAACCTCTCTTTGAGCGTTACACCACAGTAACAGGTAAGAAGCTTCAGAAGCCAAGCAACTTCCTCGTACGTATGGGTACCACATTCGGTGAACTGATAGATCTTTGTGGTGGTATGCCAGAAGGTGACAACAAGATTCTTGCTGGTGGTCCAATGATGGGTAAAGCGGTCAATTCACTGCAAGTACCTGTTGGTAAAGGTCAGAACTCTATCACTATTCTCACCGATGAGGATGCTCATCGCAAGACTCCAAACCCTTGCATACGCTGCGCAAAGTGCGTAAGCGCATGTCCTATGGGACTTGAGCCATATCTCCTTGCTACTGGTACAGTACTCAAAAAGTGGGATATGCTTGAGAATGAGATGATAACATCTTGTATCGAGTGCGGTTCATGCCAGTTCACATGTCCTTCTCACCGTCCAATCCTTGACAATATCCGTCTTGGCAAGCAGACAGTGATGGGAATAATCCGCGGCAGAGCAGCAAAGAAATAGGAACAGAAAATTGTAAATCCGTAAATTGTAAATAACAATATGTCATTAATAGTATCCCTTTCCCCTCACGCTCACGGCAACGACTCGGTGGAGAAGAATATGTATGGTGTAGTGCTTGCCCTGTTGCCAGCTCTTCTTACATCATTCTATTTCTTCGGCATCGGTTCTGCTATTGTATGCCTCGTGAGTGTGGCAGCCTGTCTCTTCTTTGAGTGGGCTATCTGCAAGGCACTCCTCAAGCGAGAGCCTTCACTTCTTGACGGTTCAGCCATCGTAACTGGTTTATTGCTTGGCATGAACCTTCCATCAAACTTCCCTCTGTGGATGATCATCGTTGGTGCATTGATAGCTATCGGTGTAGGCAAGATGACATTCGGCGGACTCGGTCAGAATCCATTCAACCCTGCACTCGTAGGACGTTGCTTCCTGCTTGTCAGCTTCCCTACAGCCATGACATCATGGCCTACTGAGGGTCAGCTGCTAGCATACACTGACGCAGAGACAGGTGCAACACCTCTTGCCCTCATGAAGCAGGCAATAAAGAGCGGCGACGCAAGCGTTCTTGACCAATTGCCTTCTTCTATGGATATGCTTCTCGGCAACACCGCCAACGGTATGGGTGCCGGCACTATCGGTGAGATATGCGCTCTGGCATTGATACTTGGTCTTGCATACATGCTGTTCAAGAAGATTATCACATGGCACATCCCTGTAAGCATCATCGCTACAGTATTTGTCATTGCAGGCATCATGCACGTTGCAAACCCTGTATATGCAAACCCTGTTCAGGTGATTCTCTCTGGTGGTTTGATGCTTGGTGCAATATTCATGGCAACAGACTACGTAACATCTCCTATGACGGCTAAAGGCCAGCTCATCTACGGTGTCAGCATTGGTGTTCTCACCATCATCATCCGTAACTGGGGTGCTTATCCAGAGGGTATGTCCTTCGCTATTCTTATCATGAATGCGTTCACACCTCTTATTAATATGTACGTTAAACCAAAGCGCTTCGGTGAGGTGCCAGCAAAGAAGTAAAGGAGGACAAAGACAATGGAAAAGCTTAAGTCAAATCTTCAGAATATGGTCATCGTACTGGTGGGCGTAGCTCTCATCTGCGGTGGACTCCTTGCTTATATCAACAATGTCACACAGCCAGCCATTCAGGAACAGGCAGAAAAGGCACTCGCCGAGGGTATCAAGGCAGTGCTCGCTGCTGACAACGTAACAGTAAAGAAGCAGGAAGAGAAAAAGCGTACCGTCAACGGTAAGGAACTTACATTCGTAATTTACGATACCGACAAGGGTGTTGCAGTACAGTCAACAGACCCTAACGGCTTCGGTGGAAATCTTACAGTGCTCGTAGGTTTTGATGCAGAAGGCACAATTCTTGGTTATACAGTCCTTGAGCATGCAGAGACACCAGGTCTTGGTGCAAAGGCTCCAGATTGGTTCCAGAAGGATGCACCGGGATGTATCGTAGGTCTCAACCCTGCAAAGTGTAACCTCACTGTTTCAAAGGACGGCGGTGACATCGACGCTATCACAGCATCAACCATCACTTCTCGTTCTTTCCTCCGTGCAGTACAGCAGGCATACAACACCTATAAGGAAGAGTGCACAGACGGCAACACTGGCGCAACAAGCCAGAATGCAGATGGTTGCACAGGTGCAACGAAGCAAGAAAACTAATAATTCATAATGAATATTTCTAATATGAATAAGATAGGAATTATAACCAATGGCATCATAAAGGAGAACCCTACCTTTGTACTGATGCTCGGCATGTGTCCTACACTTGCCACCACCACCAGCGCCATGAATGGTATGATGATGGGCATTGCCACAATGGTCGTGCTGATATGTTCAAACATCATCATTTCGCTGATAAAGAAGCTGACACCAGACATGGTTCACATACCTGTGTATATCGTTGTCATCGCTACACTCGTAACGATAGTACAGTTGCTGCTCGCAGCCTATCTGCCAGAGGTAAATAAGTCACTCGGTCTCTTCATTCCACTGATTGTTGTGAACTGTATCATCCTCGGTCGTGCAGAATCTTTTGCAAGCAAGAACAACGCCCTTGACTCTGCCCTCGACGGCATAGGCATCGGTTTAGGATTCACCATCGGACTGACACTTCTCGGCATCGCTCGTGAATTGCTCGGCAACGGTACAGTATTTGACCTGCGACTGATACCAGAGGACTTTGGTATGCTCGTATTCATACTTCCTCCTGGTGCATTCCTCACACTGGGTTTCATCATCGCTATTATTAACAGATTCAAGAAAGCATAACTATGGAATATCTACTTATATTTATAGCAGCGATATTTGTAAACAATATCGTACTGTCACAGTTCCTTGGCATCTGTCCTTTCCTCGGCGTTAGCCAGAAGGTAAATACATCCATGGGTATGTCCGCTGCCGTAGCATTCGTTATGTTGCTGGCAACACTCGTGACATGGCTCGTACAGACTTACGTTCTCACACCACTTGACTTAGGATACCTGCAGACTCTGTCATTCATCCTTGTCATTGCATCACTGGTGCAGATGGTAGAGATCATTCTCAAGAAGGTCTCTCCTCCACTCTACCAGGCACTTGGTGTGTTCCTTCCACTTATCACTACAAACTGCGCCGTTCTCGGTGTTGCCATTTCAGTGATTCAGAAGGATTATTCACTGCTTATGTCCCTTGACTATGCTATTGCATCTGCAATAGGTTTCGGTATAGCACTCATCCTCTTCGCTGGACTCCGCGAACAGCAGGAGTTTGCTGCAATACCAAAGGGCATGAAGGGTGTTAGCATCACTCTCATCACCGCTTCACTTTTATCGCTTGCCTTCATGGGCTTCAGCGGTGTTGACGGTGGTCTTAAGCAGTTATTTGGAATAGAATAGAGATACAGCCTGTGTCTCTGGCATTTGGAGCACAGGATATTTGTGTTTGTGTTGTTGTCTCCTCCCGCAGTGATGCGGGGGGAGATTTTTTTTGTTCAATTTTTTTACCCTGTAATTGTATAACGATTACCATGCAATCGTGCAACGATTACCTTGTAATTGCATTACGATTACCGTGTAATTGTATAACGATTACCGTGTAATTGTACAACGATTACCGTGTAATTGTATAACGATTACCGTGTAATTGTACAACGATTACCGTGTAATTGTACAACGATTACCACGCAATTGTATAACGATTGCATTAAAAACAGGTGTAAATTTAAGCCACGACTACCCTATATAACCGATATTTTTCCCATTATTCCACTTTTTAGGTTAACAGGTGTTAATATACAAATAATTATAGCCTAAAAATTTGCACAACAAAATTATTATTCGTAACTTTGCACAGATATTTTTCGTTTTTTCAATCGGTACTCAACGGGAGTGACCAATGACGCAATTTTACACCTACTAACTAACAAATTTACCTTAAACTTTATTCAACAAAATTTAGTTTGAAGAATAAAAACATTTAACAACTGTGTACGCTAACAGAAAAATGTGCACGGACACATTAAAAAAAATAACAAAAAAAACAAAGAAAGTAGCAATACTTACTATTAACCCAGACAAAAAACGGACCTATATATATAAATAAGGTTACATTATAAAATAATAAATAAAACTATATTCCTAACTAACACCCATTATGAAAAAAATTTTTAGCACAGGACTTCTTTGTCTTTTGATGTGTTTCTTTTCCTCTGCAGCATTTGCAGGTTCAAGCGCTTACAAATCTTCTGCCTTCGGTTATGCCGCTGGCGTAACAGGTGGTGGTAGCGCTACGCCAACACTCGTAACTTCTGCCTCAGAACTTGAGAACGCTCTCAAGGCAAGCGGCTCAAAGGTGGTTATCATCACAAAGGATATCACCGTTACCAACCACATCAGCGTGGTAGCAACAAACAAGACTCTCATGGCTGTCAAGGGCGTTAAGCTCATCAGCAACCAGCAGAACTCTTCTAATTCTGGTATTCTCTATTTCAAGAAGGGTTCAACAAACCTCATTCTCCGCAACCTTACCTTCGTAGGCCCTGGCGCATACGACTGCGATGGTTGGGACAACCTCTGCTTTGACGGCGTTACAAAGGCATGGGTAGATCACTGTGACTTCCAGGATGGTTGCGACGGCAACTTCGACAACAAAGGCGTAACAGACAACATCACCGTTTCTTGGTGTCGTTTCCGTTACCTCAAGAGCCCTAAGGCTGGCGGTTCTGGCGGTACTGACGACCACCGTTTCTCTAACCTTCTCGGTTCTTCATCTACCGACAAGCCATCAGACGGCAAGTACTCTATGACATGGGCTTACTGCTGGTGGGACGAAGGCTGCGTTGAGCGTATGCTCCGTTGCCGTAATGCAGAGCTCCACTTCCTCAACTGTGCGTGGACAGCAAGCACTGCTCACTATTTCGTAGGACCTCAGAACGCTTCTGCCCTCTTCGACGGCTGTTACTTCGGCGTTCCTTCAAAGCCAGTATCAGGCAAGAACTACATCTTCTACCAGAACTACGGTGGTACAAACGCTTGTAAGTTCAACAACTGTTCAGGCAACTCTTCATACATGACAAACTCTGGTAGCGTAACTACTCCTTCATATTCCTACAGCACACTCTCTGCTTCAACAGCAAAGTCAGAGTTAGCTACATACGCTGGCGCTACACTCACAGTTACAACATCAGGTGCAGTATCAGAGAGCGGTTCTACTTCAAGTTCATCATCAAGCTCTTCAAGCTCATCTTCAAGCAGCAGCACTTCAACAAGCACATCAACAGCTTCTACCTCAGCAAGCTACATCATAGTATCAGCAGGTAGCGCATCTTCACTGAAGTCTGCTATCTCAACAGCAAACAGCAAGGCTACTTCAAGTGCACGTGCATACATCTTCGTACCTAACGGCACATACAACCTCGGCAGCGACTACAACACAAAGCTTTCTTCATACGTATCTATCATCGGTCAGAGCCGTGACGGTGTAATCATCTACAACACACCATCTACAGAAGGTCTCGGCACTACCGCTACTCTTTACACAACAGGTTCAAACATCTACATGCAGGATATCACACTGCAGTGTAAGGTGGGTTACAACTCTTCTACTAAGGCAGAGCGTGGCGTAGCATGGTGGGATCACGGTACAAAGAATGTACTGAAGAACGTTGCTCTCGTAGGCACACAGGATACATACTGGTCAAACGGTTCTGAAGGTATGCTCTCATACTTTGAGGGTGGTTACATCAAGGGCACAACAGACTTCATCTGCGGTTCTGGTTCTATCTTCTTCAACTCAGTAACAATCAACTGCACCAATTCTTCTGTAAAGACATCTGGCGACGTTATCACAGCACCTTCTACCTACGCATCAGAGAAGGGATACGTATTCCACTACTGCGCTATCAAGGGTGAGTCTTCACAGAACGGCACATACAACCTCGGACGTCCTTGGCAGAACAGCCCTGCTTCTACATGGCTCAACACCAAGTTCGAAATCAAGCCTACATCAGCTGGTTGGACAACAATGAGCTCTGGTCTCAAGCTCCGTTTCCACGAGTATAACAACACTTACAACGGTGCTGCTATCACATCACACTCTATCAGTGCTCTCGGTGGCGCATCAGGTTCTGACAAACTCTATCTCTCAAGCACATCAGGCTATGCCCTGACAGACGTTCTCGGTTCTTGGGGTAACACAGCATACAACTACTGCACACAGCTCACAGCTCCAACACCATCACTCTCTGGCACAAAGATGTCATGGAGCGCAGTAAGCGGAGCAAAGGCATACCTCATTGAGAAGGACGGTGCATACGTTGCTATCACTACTTCTACATCATACACTGTAAGCGCTACAGGTTCTTACACCGTACGTGTAGCAAACGCAATGGGTGGCTTCGGTGTTGCAAGCTCAGCAGTAAAATACTCTGGCTCAACATCTTCTTCAAGCAGTTCTACTACAACAAACACAACAACAAACACTACTGCTTCAAACTACAAGAGCATCACCTCACAGACTATCTTCACTGACTTCACTGCATCAGGCCTCAGCGCTAACTGGATTACAAACAATAACGTTACATCATTCAGCACAACAGGCACTGTAAACTACATCAACCCATCTAACGAGGCAGTTGGCTCTTCTACCACAAAGACAGCTTGCAATGCAGCACAGGTGAAGGACGCTCGCACACTGAGCTTCAATGTAACAGGTGTTCACTACGTTGTAGTTTACGCATTCCATACAAACTCTTCTGCAACACGTAACCTCGTTATCACAGACGGTTCTAAGTCTAAGACAACAGCCGTAGCTCCTGGCGGTGCTGTAAGTTCCACCTTCTACCCATCAACATCAGGCAACTGCACCATCAAGATCTCTACCGACGAGACAAGCGGCGTATATGTATATGCCATCAAGATGGTACCAAAGACAGAGACAGCAGCTGCTACGACATGGGACTTCTCACAGTTCGGTTCAACAGTAATACTCGCTGGCAACAACTACAACTATTCTTACAATGGTCTGACACTCGTAGGCAACACTACATCAACCTACACCAGCGACTATGTTAATGCTAACGGATTCCACTGTAACGGTGCAAGTTCTTCAAGCACACGCTACATCAAGTACACTCCATCAAGCAATGGTACACTGACTGTTTACTTCAAGTCTAACAACACATCAGACAATGCCCGCACATCAGCAATAGGCACAGCTGTTGGTTCACCAATCACTACAGCATCATGCTCTACTGGCAAGATGTCAGCATCAGTATCTGCAGGCAAGACATACTATGCATACTTCGTAAGCGGTGGTCAGACAATCACAAAGATCGTCTTCACTCCTTCATCATCAGCAGCAAAGACAGGATCACTCACCCTTGACGATGAGGAAGAAGGAACAATCGAAGAAGTTACAGCTGCAGAGATAGTAGAGAGCGCAACACCTGCAACCGTAGAAAACGATGTTATCTACACTATTGGAGGTTCACCAGTTCTTAATCCTAACAACCTTCCAAAGGGAATGTACATCAAGAACGGTATTAAGTTTGTGGTAAAATAATCTTATCTCACAAACATAAGAATACAATTAGAGCCACGTTGCCCAAAGGTAACGTGGCTCTTTTACTTGCGCTATATCAATAAAACAGGGTTAACATACCAACACTTTGGAATCTTAGAACAACAATATAAACAAAATGCCTATATTTGCATAAAGATAACAAACTTCCAAAACATAATAATGAAGAAAATAATACAACTCACATTACTCTGTTGTCTTAGTCTCAATGCTATGGCAAATGATACTGAAAACAATGACACCATAACAGGGAGAGACATTCAAGATGTCATCGTTACGGGCACAAGGAACGCCACAACCGCAAGAAACATTCCTTTCTCCGTAAGTATCATCAGCAACAGCACCCTCAACGAGCAGCATCGCCAGAACATCCTCCCTACCCTCACGGAACAGGTTCCTGGTCTCTTTGTCACACAGCGTGGCATGTTAGGTTACGGTGTATCAACAGGTGCAGCAGGAGCGATAAACATGCGAGGCATATCAGCTGGCAACGGACAGCTATTGATTCTCATTGATGGTCATCCACAGTACCAAGGAGTCTTCGGTCATAGTATCTCTGACTCATACCAGACCATGATGGCAGAGCGCGTAGAGGTTCTTCGCGGTCCTGCATCGGTGCTATATGGTTCCAATGCCATGGGCGGCGTGGTGAATATTATCACACGCGGCGCAAAGAAGGATGGTGTATATACAAACATCAGCCTTGGCGCTGGTTCGTGGGGAACAATAGAAGCAGAAGCAAGCAATATGCTCCGCAAAGGAAAATTCAGCAGCACCGTAGCATTACAATACAGTCGTACCGATAACCACCGCCCCAATATGGGTTTTGAGCAGTACGGCGGCTTCATAAAACTGGGCTACGATTTCTCACAGCATTGGAATGCCTTTGCAGACATTAACATAACACATTTCAATTCGTCATATCCGGGTAGCACAAGTGCTCCAATGCTTGAGGCAATACAGTGGATTACCCGTGGCGTAGCAACACTGGGACTGGAGCATCACTATGACAAAGCAAACGGTCGCATAAGCATATACGACAATTTTGGCTTCCACAAGATTAACGATGGCTACAGCGCAAAAGGCGGTAAGCCACAGACAGAGCTCTTTCATTCAAAGGATGCGCTGGCAGGCGTATCATGGTACGAGACACTGACATTGCTTCCAGGCAACAGCATCACCATAGGAGCTGACTATCAGCACATCTACGGCAGGGCTTATTACAAAAGTCGCACAACAGGCGAGATTGTCACTGCCGGCAAACGTAAGATGCAAAGCGCTCATGCCCACAGCAATGAGATAGCAGGATATATCGACGTGAAGCAAGACGTAACACGTTGGTTGACGATTGATGCCGGAGTGCGCTATGACTACCATAACGTAGCTGGCGGAGAATGGATTCCGCAGGCAGGTATCGTGGCACGCCCTATGAACAATGGTGAGATAAGGGTATCTGCAAGCAAGGGATTCCGCAATCCTACGACAAAGGACCTCTATCTCTATGGCACAGCTAACGAAGAACTGAAGGCAGAGCGTCTCTGGAACTACGAGATATCATGGAAGCACCATCTGCTCAAGGGTGCGCTGACATACGGCGTAAATCTCTTCCTCATCAATGGCGACAACATCCTTGCACAAGGTCCAAACAACAAGTTCTACAACACAGGAAAGATAAAGAACCGTGGCGCTGAGATTGAGGCGGCGTGGAGAATAAACAGCCATTGGTCTGTAAACACCAACCATTCCTTCCTGCACATGGACAAACACGTTCTCGGAGCACCAGAATACAAGGGCTACATCGGAGGAAATATGAACTACGGCAAATGGTCCGCTACACTCGGACTGCAACAGCTTAGCGGACTCTTCACAGAGGTAGGAAAGTCTGAGAAGAAGACATACGTCACCCTTCTCAATGCTACCGTGAACTACCAGTTGATGAAGCAACTGCAACTATGGGTAAAGGGCGACAACCTCCTTGCACGTAAGTACGAGATTAATGCTGGCTACCCTATGCCACGAGCTACATTCATGGCAGGTGTGAGAGCACAATTTTAACACAACAAATAACAATTAATAATTTCCCGACTATGAAAAAAATCCTTTCTCTTATCATTCTTGCAGCGATGGCATTGACCGTCTCTGCACAAAGCAAGGTATTCTTTACCAAGGACATCACACCTGAATCACTCGTAAAGATTTATAAGGCTCTGGGTGTAACACCAGAAGGCCGTGTGGCAGTGAAAATAAGTACTGGCGAGGGCGGCAACAACCACTACCTCAAGCCAACACTTATCAGAAACCTCGTAGAGGAAGTAAATGGTACTATCGTAGAATGCTGCACAGCATACGGCGGCACACGTCAGGACCCAAAGAAGCACTGGGAGACAATACACCAGCATGGTTTTGATTCTATCTTCGCTGTTGACCTGATGGACGAGCGCGAGTCTATCCGCATACCTGTAAAAGACCAGAAATGGATAAAGTATGACATCGTGGGCGAACACCTCGCACACTATGATTGGATGATAAATCTTGCACACTTCAAAGGTCACACCATGGGTGGCTTCGGTGGTGTGCTGAAGAATGCTTCCATCGGTGTAGCATCAACAGCAGGAAAGGCTTATATCCATTCACACGGTGTTACAGACAAGACTCCTGACGCATGGCAACACACTAAGCCACAGGATGCGTTCCTTGAGTCTATGGCTGCAGCGGCACAGGGTGTACACAACTATTTCAACGGCAAGATACTATACATAAACGTAATGAACAACATGTCCGTGGATTGTGACTGCGATGGTCACCCTGCAAAACCAGAGTTACAGGACATGGGTATCATGGCATCACTCGATCCTGTTGCACTTGACCAGGCATGTGTTGATATGGTATTCAATTACAAAGGAAAGCCAGGCGATGACAACAAGCCTCTCGTTGAACGCATCAACACTCGCCACGGCACACATACCATAGACCATGCTGAGAAGATTGGTCTCGGTAGTAAGAACTACAAGGTGATAACGATTAAGTAATGCATTATGAATTATGTATTGACTTGTGCTTATACAGCTGATATGAGTTCACCACATTGTGCCATACAGAATAGAAACCACCTGCTGTGGCACTGATTGGCGAAAGGAATGTATAACCAAGCCAGATGATAAAGACAGTATTCTTCTGTCCCATTGCCTGTCCTGCCTCCATGCGCATACCGTAGTGTTTTCCAACCCATTTGCCAAAACAAAACTGGAAGAGACACGCTATAAGCGTAGCCACAGCAATGCCGCCTACATGCCAAAGGCTTTCATCGCTGTGTGCCAAGGCACGGCAGGTAACGGCAATAGCGATGGCAAGTGCCACCGCCCACATATAGAAAGCAAGGTCCTTCGTGCGCAACACCTTAGCATGAAAGTCTGGCATGAGATACCTTACGAGCCATGCCAACAGCAACGGCACCATAAGCAAAGGGAACACCTTATTTATAATAGTAAGGAATGCGGGAATAAAAGACATACCAGCCTGTGGATGCGCAAAAGGTAACAGCAGTGGCGCAAGCAACGCCACCACGATATTTATGGTAATGGTATATGAAGTCGTTGTGGCTGAGTCACCACCAAGTTTCTGTGTCACCACGGCACATGCCGTTGCGGTAGGACAAATGATGGTAAGCATGAAACCCTCTATTACCAAGCGGGCTTCGGTTGTTGGAAACATCCACAGCAACCAACAGCAAAGGGTAAAAAGGGACGATTGCGTCAGCAGAAGCCACAGATGCCAACGTTGTGGCTTCAGCGCTGATGGCTTGACCTTGCAAAAGGCTACAAAGAGCATGCAGAAGAGCAATACAGGCTGTAGTATCTCCGTAAACGCCAAAAGATCATGTTTCACCACAGCCCCAAACGGCAACTCCCTACCAACAAAATATGCAAGGGCGCCGCTTATCATCGATACGGGCAAGGTCCAGTCTTTTAAGAATTTAATTATTGACACGGTATTTTTATTAAAGATTATTTAAAGAGCCCGCATCATCCTGCGGGCTCTTTCATTTATGAATTAGCGGGAAAAGTCTGCTCTATCTTTTGTTCACGATGCTGCAGACGTACCTCCACACCGTATTTCTTGCTAATATGTTCCGCCAGATGCTGTGCAGAATACACCGAACGGTGCTGTCCTCCCGTACATCCGAAGCTGAACATCAACGAAGTAAATCCACGTTGCATATACCTCTCCACATGAGCATCGGCAAGTTTATAGACTGATTCAAGGAATGTCAGAATCTCTCCGTCATCCTCCAGGAATCGTATCACAGGCTCATCAATACCCGTCAGTTTCTTATAAGGCTCATAACGTCCCGGGTTATGAGTGCTGCGACAGTCAAACACGTATCCGCCGCCATTGCCAGACTCATCGGCAGGAATACCCTTGTGATAAGAGAACGAGAACACCTTAACGACAAGCGGTCCCTTACCATCATACTTTGAGAACGTTGCCTTACCATCGCTTGGCTTCGCTGCGTAAGGATTATTATCCGTTGTCTTGTAACCATCCTTACGTACTACCGGTTCCTCTGGCTTTACAGCAAACTGTGGCATCTGCGTGAGACGTCTCAACAGGTCCATCAGATAAGGATAAGGGAAATTATTCTTGCTTATCAGCTGGCGAATATTCTCCATTGCAGGCGGAATACTCTGAATGAAGTGCGCCTTACGTTCAAAATATCCTCTGAAGCCATAGGCGCCAAGCACCTGCAGCATACGGAACAGCACAAACAGCTGCAGCCTATCATTGAACTGCTTGAACGATGGCACCTCTGTATATTGCTTCAGCGACATGTAATACTCGCTGATGAGTTCCATTCTCAGCGTATCACTATAGCGCGCCGATGCCTGCCAAAGAAACGACGCCACGTCATAATAGAACGATCCTCGTCTGCCCCCTTGGAAGTCTATGAAATAAGGATTGCCATCATTGTCGAGCATCACATTACGTGCCTGGAAATCACGATACAGGAATCCCATCTCAGCACTGCCGTTCTGCGTCAAGTCCTTTGCCAACAAGCGGAAGTTCGCCTCCAGCTTCAGTTCATGGAAGTCAAGACCCGTAGCCTTCAGGAAACAATATTTGAAATAGTTAAGGTCAAACAGTACACCCTCCTGATCAAACTCAGGCTGCGGATAACACACGCTGAAGTCAAGACCGCGTGCACCTCTTACCTGCATGTTCGGCAACTGTCGTATAGTACGCTTCAACAGTTCCTTCTCCTTCACGTTATAACGACCGCCGGCATCACGACCGCCCTTTATTGCGTCAAACAGCGAAAGGTTTCCAAGGTCCTCTTGCAGATAGCGCATCTCATCTTCGCTCTCCGCCAGCACCTTCGGTACAGGCAACTGTCTTTTCGTGAAATGCTTTGCCAGCGATAGAAACGCATGATTCTCCTCCTGTGAAGTACCAATACAACCTATCACACTATTACCTTCCGCATCCTTCATGCGGTAATACTCTCTGTTACTGCCAGCACCAGGCAGTTTCTCCATTACGGCAGGCTCACCACCATTCCAATCTATGTAAAGTTCCCTGAGTTTATTCATAAGACGCTCCTATCCGTTTATTATTGCAGTGCCTTCATAAGAATGTCAGTATCACCTAAGCGACCATTAACTATGCACACCGCCTCCACCTTCGCCTTAAGGCAAAGCTTATCATCCGACAGACGATAGATATCCTGAAGGAAGATATATCTCAACCCTTCCTTCTTTAAGTTGATACGCACCGCGTACTCATCACGACTCTTCAAAGGCACCTTGAAACGCATCTCAATACCAGACACCACGCAGTCAATGCCCTGCTCGTGCAACTCCGCAAAACTAACATTCTTTGACAGCAGAAACTCATGACGAGCATGCTCCAGGTAATGCTGATAGTTTGCATTGTTTACTATTCCCTGTAAGTCGCATTCATAATCGCGAACTTTATCTTTATGTTCAAATAAATATTCCATGTTTTTGGGGTTAGAGGTTAGGGGTTAGAGGTAATCATAATTTTCAATTTTCAACTTTCAATTTTCAATTTTCAATTTTCAATTTGAAAAGTTCACCATCCAAACGCCTTGGCGCTTGACAGCCATTGTCCGCGTGCCCTAAGCACCTGTTCTATGATATCCCTTGCGCAGCCCATGCCACCATCATAAGGACTCACATAACGACTTATCTCACGAATGTCGCCACAAGCGTCATGAGGACAGCAAGGACATCCCACAACCTTCATTATCTCGTAGTCAGGTATGTCATCGCCAACATAAATCACCTCCTCATCCTTTATGCCATTCTCCTCGCAATAGGCACGATACTTCTGTATCTTCACACCGCAAGACATAAAGATATCCTTCATACCCAACTTAGAATAGCGCTGTTCCACCGCCTTATCCGTACCACCGCTGAGTATCACCAGACGCAGTCCCATCTTTATTGCCAACTGAATAGCATAACCATCCTTGATATTCACCGTGCGCATAGGACTACCCTCAGCACTCATCGGGATAGTACTCTTTGACAACACACCATCAACATCAAAGATTATCGTCGTTATCTTCGTTAAATCGTAGTTTATCATGCAATGAGCAACATTAAAATTTCACTATATAACATACCATGTCACCATGTACGCATTTGCTTTGCAAAGTTAATCTATTTTTCTGACATTTGCAAACTCTGCTTAGCATAATGAAAGAAAATGCGGTCAAAACAAGAAATAATGTAAGCATAAGGCATCATTTTCAAAAAATATTTTGTACTTTTGCACTCAAAATAAGACAAAACACATTATTTTATTTAATAAGGATTAAAAAGATGAAAATCAACGATTACAATTTTGCTGGCAAGAAGGCTATCGTTCGCGTGGACTTCAATGTGCCTCTTAAGGAAGGTAAGATTACAGACGACACACGTATCATGGGTGCTCTCCCAACTCTCAAGCTCATTCTTGAGAAGGGTGGTTCTCTTATCATCATGTCTCACATGGGTAAGCCAAAGGGCAAGGTAAAGCCAGAGCTTTCACTCGGTCAGATTGTTGACGCAGTATCAGAGAAGCTCGGTACACCTGTAAAGTTCGTTGCTGACTGTCAGAAGGCAGACGCAGAGGCAGCAGCCCTCAAGCCAGGCGAGGTACTTCTCCTTGAGAACCTCCGTTACTATCCAGAAGAGGAAGGTAAGCCAGTAGGTGTTGAGAAGGGTACTCCAGAGTTTGACGAGGCAAAGAAGGCAATGAAGGAGTCACAGAAGGAGTTTGCAAAGAAACTCGCTTCTTACGCTGACTGCTGGGTAATGGACGCCTTCGGTACTGCACACCGCAAGCACGCTTCTACAGCAGTTATCGCTGATTACTTCGACGCAGACAATAAGATGCTCGGTCTCCTCATGGAGAAGGAGGTAAAGGCTGTTGACAACGTTCTCAACAACATCCAGCGTCCATTCGTTGCTATCATGGGTGGTTCAAAGGTATCATCAAAGATTGGTATCATTGAGAACCTCCTCGGCAAGGTTGACAAGCTCATCCTTTGCGGTGGTATGACATACACATTCGCTAAGGCTCACAATGGTGAGATCGGTCAGTCTATCGTTGAGATGGACAAGCTCGACGTAGCACTCGGTGTAGAAGAGATGGCAAAGAAGAACGGCGTAGAGCTCGTTCTCGGTGTTGACTCAGTATGCTGCACAGGCTATGACTTCTCTACATTCTCTGTTAAGGAGGGTGCAAAGGTAGAGACATTCCCATCAGACAATATCCCAGCAGAGTTCGAAGGTCTTGACGCAGGTCCTATCAGCCGTCAGAAGTTCGCTGAGGCTATCAAGGGCGCTAAGACAATCCTTTGGAACGGTCCTGCAGGCTGTTTCGAGTGCGACGAGTTCACACCAGGTTCACGTGCTATCGGCGAGGCAATCGCAGAAGCAACAGCAGAAGGTGCATTCTCACTCATCGGTGGTGGTGACTCTGTAGCATGTGTAAACAAGTTCGGCCTCGCTGACAAGGTTTCATACATCTCTACTGGCGGTGGTGCACTCCTCGAAGCTATCGAGGGTAAGGTACTCCCAGGCGTAGCAGCAGTTAATGCATAATTTATAATGCATAATTATAGTGCATAGTGCATAGTGCATAGTGCATAGTGCATAGTGCATAGTGCATAGTGCTATAAAATAACAACTCGGTCGTAAGTTTGTCAACACATTCTTACGACCGAGTTTTTTTTGAACAAATAATTATGAATTATGCATTATGAACTATGAACTATGAACTATGAATTATGAACTATGCATTATGAACTATGAACTATGCATTATCATAGTATTCATTCCATTCCTTCATTGCCTGTTGCCAGTCCGTTGTCTCTGGTTCCGGTTGCAGTTCTCCGTTAGCGATAGCCTGTTGCCTTGCAGCCTCCGCCGCCTCCGCATCGCGCATCCTATCCCTTTCGCGCTTTGCCTTCATATCAGCTATCGTAGCATCATCAAGAATTTGAATAGCCCTACGATCAATAGCAGCATACAACTCATCAGGACCAAACGGTTTCCCCTGCTCGTTGAAGTCAGAGATATTAAACTCAAACTCCGTACGCAGCTCATGTCGAATCTCCTTTTGTTTCAGTCTATTCGCCTTACACTTCATGCGCAAGAGTTTGGCAATCTGTCCTATTTCCTGCTGTGAATATTTATTTCTACCCATAACTACGATTATTTCTATTTCATTTGTTTTTTGTCGTTTCGCGAGAAAACGCAAATGCAAAATTAATGATTTTATCACAAAAATCACACGAAACCCTCGTCTTTTTTCTAAAATTCACAAATAAATCAACACAAAACCCAGAAAAACACCTCCCTTCCAACTTTTTTTATTACCTTTGTGCATGAAAATCCCCACGCACCAGTTGCGGTAAGCTGGAGATAAGATCATTAAGTTGAATAAATTTGTTCGTTATGCCTACGATATTCATATTCTTCGGATTTAGATTTATGTTCTATTCTGATGATCATGAACCTATACATGTGCATGTATTGAAAGATGGTCATGAAGCGAAGTACAACATAGAAAATATAAAGTTAGTTTATAATCATGGTTTTAAGAAACATGAACTGAAACTCGTTGAATCTATCATAGAAGAGAACATAGAAGTAATATCAGAACGTTGGAATAATTATTTCCAGAAATAAAGACAGCCTATGAATACGAAATTGATAGAGAAAGTCTGGATAGATGACACAGCTGTCTATGCACAGACAAAAGACGGTCAGATAGCAAGCTATAGTCTTGAACTATGGCCATCACTGCTGCATGCCTCCAAGGCAGAGAGAGAGGATTTCTACCTCTCTTACTCTGGCATTCATTGGCCACAAATTGACGAAGACCTAAGCTACGAAGGCATGTTCGCAAATTCTAACCTTTGCAGCAGGACTCCTACCGAAGACTCTGTAGTGTATCTGCAGTAAGAAATGACAACGCACCAGTTGCGTAAAGCTGGAGACATAACAAAACAAATGAAACAACATGTCAAAGAAAGATCAAGATAAATCGTACTTTCTGGCTTTCTGCATTGAGCAATATAAGGTAGCCAAAGGAATGGATGGCGCAGATGTTGCACGTCTGTTCTTCGATAGCGGTGTTGCATCTTATCTGTCAGATAACTTTGAAGTGCTTCACACACAAAGTCGTCAGTGGCTCATGGAGGAAATAGATGACATGCTGAAATTAGACGTCAAACTTCAAATGAACACATCTGGCATTGACAAGACGGGCGACAGTCTAAAATGTCTTGAAGTAACTCAACAAAACCTGCATCTTTTCCTTCCCGGAAAGATAGCAAATGTAGCTGCCATCATTGCAGAAAAGACACATTGCAGCATAAGCGAGGCAATGCAACGTTTCTATGCCTCTCCAACATACCAACAGTTACAACAAGAGAATACAAAGCTGTGGCATCTTGGTGCAGTAGGCTTGTATGAATTGTATTGCGAGGTGTAAATAATATAATAACACGGACTCATCTCCGTTAATATAAAGAACAGCCGCTGCTCCGCAAGGCTGAAAAAGAAAGAGGAGCCGCACCAGTGCGTATCGCCGGAGACATATTAGAATAAAAAGCGTTTATGGACGCTTACATAATAAACAGATATGGAATGAGCAAAAATATAACAATCATTGATAGACAGTACAAAGATTGGATTGCCGACCTTTCAAAGAGATACCGCCAGAGTCAAGTGAAGGCTGCTGTCAAGGTGAATAAGGAGATGTTACGATTCTACTGGAGCCTTGGACGTGACATCGTGGCGCTAAAGGCAGAAGCGCGATGGGGTGATAAGTTCATGAAGAACCTCAGCGCAGATTTGAAGGACATGATGCCTGAAGCAACATGTTTTTCAGAGACGAACATTCTCTATATGAAGAACTTTTATCTGCTCTTTCCATGTACAGATAAATTTACTCCACAACTTGTGGAGCAATTGGACAAAGCGGAAAAACTAATTACTCCACAACTTGTGGATGAATTGGCCGACAGCCTCGTTAAGTCGCTAGGCGTTGATATCTTTGCTATTCCTTGGGGACACTATCGCTATTTGATAGATAAATACAAAAATGAACCTCAAAAGGCACTCTTCTTCGTTCGCAAGACGATTCAAGAAGGCTGGAGTCGCGACATGCTACTCAACTTCATTTCCACCAATCTCTACGAGCGTGAAGGAAAAGCGTTGAACAATTTCACCAGCACCCTTCCCGAACCGATGAGCGACCTTGCCAATGAGATCACCAAAGACCCCTACAACTTTGCTTTTGCGGGCATCACTGGCAAGTACAATGAGAAACAGTTAAAGAAAGCCTTGCTTAAGAACATAACCGAATTTCTCCTGGAATTGGGTACTGGTTTCTCGTACGTAGGCAACGAATATCGTCTGCCTATTGGCACAAAGGAGAAGTTCGTTGACCTATTGTTCTTCCATATTCCGCTCAACTGCTATGTGGTGATAGAGGTAAAAACTGGCGAGTTCGACTTTCCCGACACCGGTCAGCTTACAGGCTACGTTGTTGCATGCAATCATATACTCAAGCAACCCCACCACAACCCCACCATCGGCATACTGGTGTGCAAGAGCAAAGACAACCTTCTCGCTCAATACTCCCTCGAAGGTTGCAACCAACCCATCGGCATCTCCGAGTACGAATTGGAGAAACTCTATCCCACAAAGGTCGAAGGTATGATTCCGACAATTGAGGAAATAGAGTCCAAACTCACCGACCGATTAGTTGCGGATAGTGAGAATAGTAAAGAAGAAAATAATATATAGTAACATCCGTTAATATATAAAACACCCGCCCGCCGCTCCGCAAGGCTGAAAAAGAAAGAGGAGTCGCACCAGTGCGTATCGCTGGAGACATATTAGAATAAAAAGCGTTTATGGACGCTTGTTTTTGGTTAGTTCTAAACTTCCACAATCAGAATTCAATATCAAAGACAAAGCAGAAGTAGATGCTACGGTTGGATTACTGTATCCCCGTATGCGTGCCGAGGGCGAATTGCGTCCTCACGCACGCTTTATGGGTGTATCATATCCCCTCGTAGGTATCACTCTGTTCGTTTATATTGAATAGGCTGTGGAAGGCCTTGAACTAACAAGCGAGCAGAAGTAAGATACCTACGTTTTTAATGCTTAAATCTCACTACTAACAAAAACAACAGCCTCAACTTGGGTATCATAATGGCAAAGAATTTTAGCAATGGCAAGGAAATTCTTTACTAACCGAGAGGGTAACACCCTGATGAAGCAATTTGAGGGGTTGCTTGAAAACAACCCAAATATCAAGAACCTCGATTCCGTTGTAGGTTTCCTACGTGCTTCAGGATATTTCACACTTCGTCCATTCCTCAACAGCATCAATAAAGTGCGTATGCTTATAGGTATTGATGTTGACAAATATATTGCTAAAGCATACAATCAAGGACAACTTTTCTATGGTGCAGAAGAGGAAGTCAAACAAGACTATCTCTCTCAACTTCGCAAGGACATAGAAGGTTCAGTATATTCTTGTCATGTAGAAGAGGGTATTTGGCAGATGATTGAAGACCTAGTTAGTGGTAAATTGGAACTTCGAGCACACCCAAGCAAGAAAATACATGCAAAGATTTATTTGCTTTATCCTGATAATTTCAACGAGTGGAGCACAGACGGTTGTGCTATTACGGGTTCAAGTAATCTTAGTGGAAACGGATTGGGGATATCACAAGACAAGCAATACGAATTTAATGTGATGCTCCGTGATAATGAAGATGTTCAATTTGCAAAAGATGAATTTGAACTTCTATGGGCAGAAGCAGAAAGATGTCCAATTACAGCAGAAGATATAAAAGCGGGGCCTATTCAACAGACCTATCTTAATGGCGATGTCACTCCATACGAATTATATATCAAGATGCTTATGGAATATTTCTCTGATCGTGTGCTTGCCACAGATGCACAGGATGCATTTGATATGCCAGAAGGATATGACAAATACGAGTACCAGACAGATGCCGTAGTTGAGGGTTATAAGAAGTTACTCAAATACGATGGATTCTTTCTTGCTGATGTTGTGGGTTTGGGTAAGACTATAATTGCTACAATGATTGCAAAGCAGTTTTGTATAGATAACGGCTATGAGAATACAAAAATTCTTGTTGTTTATCCTCCAGCTGTAGAACATAACTGGAAGCAGACTTTCAAGGATTTCGGTCTTGATAAGCACACCCGTTTTATCAGCAATGGTTCTTTGAGTAAGGTTCTTGATGAAGACAATTATGACTATTGGAATGCTGACGAATATGACCTTATTCTTGTTGACGAGGCTCATAAATTCCGTACACACACCAACACTGCATTTACCGAATTGCAGGAGATTTGTAAGATGCCACGTGTGGAAACAGGCAACATCCCTGGTTTCAAGAAGAAGGTGATGCTTATCTCTGCAACACCTATGAACAATACACCTGCTGACCTCTACAACGAGATTCTTCTTTTCCAAGATCCTCGTTGCTGTACTATTGATGGTGTGCCAAACCTCACATCGTTCTTCTCTCCATTGATTGTTGAGTTCAAGAATCTAAAGAAGAATCCTAATTACGACCTGACAAAGTTCAAAGAACTGGCAGAGAAGGTTCGTGACCGTGTAATCAAGCCAATAACAGTTCGCCGTACACGTACTGATATTGAGGCAATTCCACGCTACAACAAGGATATTCAGGGCTTCCCAAAGGTGGCTGCACCAGAAATGAAGACCTACGAAATGAATGACCGCATAGCCAATATGTTTGAAAGTTCAATGACAACCTTGGTAAAGGAACTGACATATGCTCGCTATCAGGCTATTGCCTACCTTGACCCAGAGAAGTCAGAAGGACTCTATGATAATGCACAATTGATTTCTCGAAGCTTGGCAAGCATCCGCAAAAATGGACTTGTAAAGCGTCTGGAAAGCTCATTCTATGCCTTCAAAACAAGTATCGGTCGATTCCGTGATGCCAATCAGTACATGATCAACATGTTCGAGAATGACCGTGTTTTCATTGCTCCTGACCTCGACATCAATCACCTCTATGACCTTGGTCTTGATGATGACGAGATTGAGGAAAGACTTCAGCAGAAGGCAGAAGAGAATCCAAAGAATGCCGTATTCAAAGCAGAAGATTTCGATCCTGCTTTCATTGAAATGCTCCGTGCTGACCAGAAGGTTCTCGAAACCATGTGTGCTGACTGGGATACTGTTGATGTGGAAGGTGCTGATGACTCCAAGTTTGCCAAGTTCAATGACATTCTGAAACATGAGTTATTCAAGAAAGAACGCAATCCTGGTCAAAAACTTGTCATATTCTCTGAATCAAAAGATACTGTTGAATACCTCCAGAGACGTCTGAACCGCAAGGATGTTCTGGTTATTGACTCTGGCAACCGCACCAAACTCTTCAAGACCATCCAAGAGAACTTTGATGCAAACTACAAGAAGTCGCTCCGTAAGGATGACTACAACATAATCATCACTACTGATGTGCTTGCAGAGGGTGTTAACCTTCATCGCTCTAACATCATCATCAACTATGATACTCCTTGGAACTCAACCAAGTTGATGCAGCGTATCGGTCGTGTGAACCGAATTGGATCAGAGGGAAAGAATATATATAATTATGTGTTCTATCCCTCTCGCCAAGGCAACCAGATTATCAAACTTAATCAGATTGCTTTGTCAAAGATCCAGACCTTCCACTCTACGTTTGGCGAGGACAATCAGATTTACTCTCAGGAGGAAATCATTGATCGTAACCTTGAAAAGCTCTTTACTGAAGGTTTGCAAGCTGACAAGGGCGAGTTCAATGAGGAAATACCATTCTATGAGGAGTTGCGTTCGCTCTATCTCACTGATAGACGCGAGTATAATCGCATAGCAAAGATGTCTCTTCGTAGCCGTACAGGACGTGAATCACGTTCTATTGATGGTGTTACTTTGTCGCAAGATACACTGGTATTCTTGAAGACAAATATGCGTAAGTCCTTCTTCCGTTCAAGCGATGAATCAGTAGAAGAACTCTCTGTAGTAGATGCACTTAAATACTTCAAGGCTGATACTCAGGAAGTGAAAGTTGAACGCATTGAACATCATCATGACCATGTACTCAAAGCAATTGAGAAGTTCAAGCAACTGCGTGGTCAGGAACAGGTAGAACAGGATGCTCAGGCGCAACAGGCAGGTTCTGCTATGGGTGCTCAGGTAGGTATGGCTGCTAACTTGCTGAATCTCTTCCTTCCAGAAATTCAAGATCAGACAATCTATCAGCAGGTAGTACAGCTCCGTATTCTTGCAGAGCGTGGTGTTATCACTATCATTGCCAAGAGACTCCAGCGTATGCAGAAAGAAATGCAACGTGGCAAACTCCATCGTGATGAAGCGTTATCTCAGATTATTGATATGGCAAAGAAATACAATGCATATTACCTAAGTGCTGAGGAACTGAAGCACGAGACAGAAAGCGAAGCCAACATTATTCTCAGCGAATCATTCAAATAAACAGGAACTATGAACTACAAGGAAGTCATTGAATCAAGATATAACCGCCAGAAGTGGCAAGAATTATTATACGATATATTCCGTCAGAAGGTACAGTTTTGGCAGCAACCACAGGCAGTGCCAGTTGATGAACGAATGGCGAAACGTGCTCTCTATACAGGTAAGATAACCCTACCTGATAGTCATATTATTGCCATCTACGAAGTGGAACTTAACGATAATATTGATATTGAACGTAATCGTGCAGGAATTCGCAACTTACTGTGTACCAATTGGAGAGGAATGGGATGTGCGGGTGCTTTCATGTTCTGCTATCGTCAGAGCGAGGCGGTTTTGCGTTTCTCTTATGTCAGTGAGGCATTCACATTTGCAGAGGATGGCAGTTTGAAGAAAGAGAGCACTGACACCAAACGATTCACTTATCTATTGGGCGAAGGTCATCGCTCACGTACAGCTATAAAACAGTTTGAAGAATTAAAGAAGAGTAGCCTTGACCTCAAAGCAATAACCAAAGCCTTCTCAGTTGAGGCGCTCAGCGATTTGTTCTTCAGAGAATACAAGAAACAGTATGAGAACATCATTGAGTTTATCACAGGCAAGCGCATGGTTAAAGTAGCAAACAAGTGGGAAGAACAAGTCACTGGTGAGCCTTGCCGTGAGATTATGCAGGAGTTCAGCCATTTCCCTGACTCAGAGAAGGCTGTCCGTGACTATGTAAAGAAACTCATGGGACGTCTGGTATTCATACAATTCCTGCAAAAGAAGGGCTGGATGGGATGCTCTGTCGGTGATGCGTGGAATGATGGAGATAAGGAGTTTGTACAGAACCTTTTTGCAAATACCCAATACAAGAACACTTTTGTAGATGATGTTCTGGAACCATTATTTAGTAATATTAACTCAAAGCGTAATGGTGACATAGTAAGCGATGCAAGAGTAGGTGCGAATATCAAGGTGCCATATCTAAATGGTGGACTATTTGAGAAGGATGACTATGACAAGACTAACTTCCCTTTGCCAGCCAAGTACATGAAGAATCTGCTCGACTTCTTCGCTTCGTACAACTTCACTATTGATGAGAATGATCCTGATGATGCTGAGATTGGTGTTGACCCAGAGATGCTTGGTCGAATCTTTGAGAACTTGCTGGAAGATAATAAGGACAAGGGCGCATTCTACACTCCAAAGGAGATTGTTCAGTACATGTGCCGTGAGTCTTTGATTGCTTACCTTCAGACAGATGTAGAAGATAGTCAAATTAAAGATTCTATCCGTCAGTTTGTTACAACATACGATGTTTCTGTATTATCAGAAGAATTGAAAGAGACTGTTGACCAGAGACTTAAAGATGTCAAGATATGTGACCCAGCCATCGGTTCTGGCGCATTCCCAATGGGCTTGCTTCGTGAACTCTATGCTTGCCGTAAGGCAATCGAAGGTATTGATGACGAGACAGCAGTAAGCATCAAGACTCATATCATCCAGAACAACATATATGGTGTGGATATTGAGAAAGGTGCTGTTGATATTGCTCGTCTTCGTTTCTGGCTTGCTCTTATTGTGGATGAAAAGAATCCTCATGCGCTGCCAAACATGGACTTCAAAATTATGCAGGGTAACTCACTCCTTGAGCAATATGAAGGTGTAGAACTCTCTGGCATGTCGCTCAACGAGCAGGAGAAACGTCGTTCGCGAAAGAAGAAGGAGCAGGCTTGGCAACCTACATTTGCTTTTGATGAAGAGGATGCTCTAAAGAACATACAGAATGCGATAAAGAAATACTATCTTACTGACAGTCACGATCTAAAAGTGGCTTTGCGCAAGACCATTGATGAGAATGTCAAAAGCTACATTCTCAACCTCAAAGGCTGTACTCCAGACATCCAGCGCAAACTCGAAAACCTTCCGATTCCAAACGATCAGTTCTTCCTTTGGCACATCTATTTCAAAGAGGTGTTCGACAAGGGAGGCTTCGATATTGTGATTGGAAATCCGCCGTATGTTAGTGTAAAGGCTATTTCTGAAAAGGATAAAAAGGTTTTTCAACAAACCTTTGAAACGGGTAAGGGAAGATTCAACTTGTTTACTTTATTTATAGAGAAAGCTTATCAAATATGTGGCAATAAAGGGATGATTAGTATGATTATTCCTGAAGGTATATATTCCAATATAGAATATAGGTATTCGCGCGAACTTCTTGCCACAAAAACATGCCTACAAAGACTATGCGTGTTTACCAAACGCGTTTTTGAAGCATCTGTGGACACAACTATATTTTTAACAAGAAAAGAACAGAAAGTCAACGATATTATCCCTATTGATTGTAACGTAAGCGAGACATTTTCTGAGATTGGTCAAAAGACAATTATCAACTATCCATACTTTCTTATTCCTTCAAAACTTAAGGGCGCAGATAAGAAACTTGTAGAACATCTCGTCTTGTCCACGACATTCGACCGAATGAAGGATAATATAGAGATACAACAAGGTATTATCTATACTGGACAAGCACGAGAAGAAGTGTTTGCGGATTTTGTAAAGGATTCCACATACAAACCGATTTTGGATGGTCGTGACATTTCTAAGTGGAGAATTAACTGGGATCAGAAGGATTACGATTTGTACCTATCATATACAAATAAACTTCATCGCCCACGTGAAGAAAGACTCTTTCTTGCAAGCCAGAAGATTCTTTTCCCTAGGCGAGCAACAAGTATAGTAGCAACAATTGATTACGACCAATTCTACGCATTGAATACAGCGTACGTCTGCTTGATGACTGGAAACAAATACCATATTGAGTATATTCTGGCAATATTGAACTCTCGTTTGGTGAACTACCTGTATTCAAAACTTTTCATGGGATGGCAAATAACAATCCCGGCTATAGACGTTATACCGATTGCAAGGATTTCTATAGAAAGCCAAGAAAGAATTAAGTGCCTTGTCGAAGGATTGCTATCAAAGAAGAAATCGAACCCACTCGCCGACACCACCGTTGAAGAGCGTGAAATCGACCGCCTCGTCTACGACCTCTACGGCTTGACCGAAGACGAAATCGCGATAGTGGAAGGAACAAACTAAAGCATCACAACTATGGCAACCCTAAAAGAATTATACACGACCTTGAAGTCACTCAGGGACATGAACCTCCCTGTGGATGACAAGTTGCTGAAAGCGGCAGATAACCTCGAAGAGAAGATAATCAAAGAGGAGATTCTGCCAGCACTCAGCCAGAATATAGAACCGCAACTGAGTGAGATACAACGTGACCTTGTTCTTGTGGTTGAGTATCACCCAGGAGAACCTCTCAGCGTTGCGCTCTCACGTAAGGCTAAGATTAGTGAAATCATTGACGCTAAGACTCTTACCCCGAAGTCAAGTAAGCCTGTATCAAGTTCTGAGAAACCTGCATCCGTTGAGCCACATGAGCCAACAAAGCATATCGAGAATCCGACAAAGGGCTTGCGTGTCACCTTCCCAGATGGCACAGTAATCTGGCACAAGGCTGCAATCAACACGTTTGTTGATGCACTCCGAAAGGTAGGACTTGACCGTATTCCAAAGGTAGGTATCGAACATGGTGGCTTCAACCTTGTCAGCAAAGACAAGCGTCCTCCTGTTCCTGGACGAGTATGGCAGCATGAAGTAAAAGGTTGGTATGTCTATTCAAACATCAGCAATGAAACAAAGGCTGATGACTTAAAACGAATTTCCAAGTTCTATAAGTTAGGTTTGAAAGTAGAGGAAGGTAAACCAAATAACTAATATACAATATAATGGCAAGAGTGTCAATCCCAGAAATGGAGACTACTGGTCATACACCAGAAACTGCATTCTCGCAAATAATGCGGCTTGCAGAAAGTGCAACAGAACGTTTGTCTGTCGGTCATCGGAAAAATGATCTGACAGATGCCACTGGCACCTTATTGGCTATGGGTCAAAAGTTTCTAAAACAAGCAAACTCACTTCAGACATTAGCGAATTTGGAACAAGATGCTATGTCTTGCTATGGATTGATACGAATGCAAGCAGATAATCTCTGCGTTATGTATCGAATCTTTGCTAACAAGAATGAAGATGAAACAACATTTAGGTATCTTCTTTACTTCTTAGATGGAAATAGGAAACGCAAGGAAACTCTCGACTGTGACTATCAATATGATGGACACTGTACAAAAGAAGAGTATGATTCTATTCATAAACAAGTTGGTTATGCAATTGCGAATGCAGAAAGTGTGATAGAAACTTGCCTAAAGTTACTTGATAATCATTTGTATAAGACATTGAATCCAACTCTGTTTCAGAAGATTGTAGAAACAGGCAATTGGAAGTATGAATCGTTTGACGCAATCCAGACAAAACCTAAAAGACAGACTTGGGAAGACTTGTATTCCCTAATAGATATTCGCCAAAACATTCAGTCATTTTACTCATACACATCACAATATGTACACGGATTGAGTAACTCTTTGTTGTTGGGTGAAACTTCTGATGATTTCTATGCAATCAAAAGTATTGGAATATCATTGCTTGGCAAGTATTTAGAACTGCTTTATTCCCTATTCGGTAAACAAACTATCCTAAATGCAGCTGCACCAACGATACTAGCATTTTCCAACAACACATAAAGACCTGTTCTATCTTAATCAAAAAAGTAACACATTTTTTCTCTCCCCAGGACTTTTTTTTACACAAAACGTGTTGACGTGTCATAACTCGTTGATGCTCAATACGTACACATCGC
>JAGHTW010000241.1 GCA_018065145.1 Candidatus Prevotella equi | reverse complement strand
ACAATCAATGGATAGAATAACTCTACAGATGATTGATAAGATTCGTGAAGATTATCCCGATTATACCCAGCGTCATATAGGATGGTTAAAAAGAAAACTTGGATATTGGCACGACATACAACACTCTTCGCCACAATCCCTGGAAGGAGATATGTACGGCAAGGTGTACTGTTATATGAAGAAGTAGAAACAGAAAAAGAAAAAACAAAAAAATAAAATACACAATGAAGAAGATTCTCTTTTTTGCATCAGCAATCACAGCATTGCTCGCAACAACATCTTGTTCCAATGAGGACAACTTAGGTAATAACAATCCAGATGAGGGCAAGGAACTCATCTCTTTTGGTAGTGCTAATAACTTTGTAAATAGCCGTGCCGGCTTCGGTGCAAGCACTCGTATCGTTGCTCAGATTGTTAGTGAACCACGTACAGGTGCAGACCCTGCAACAGCAAAATATACTAAAGCCGTATTTACCGCTGATGCAGATGCTACACAAAACGAAACAACTTTCTCTAATGTTGGTTATGCAGAGAATTACAAAACAAAGTACTGGGATGATGCTCATGGTCGTTATTCCCGTCTCTCTGTATATGCAGTTGCTATACCTAGTCAGACAACAAAGATTGTTGACGCGGTAGTAACACCTATTATTGCCGATGCAAAATTAGGTGGTTCTCTTACTTCTTGGGAAGCAACAACAAGCATGGTAAATACTATTGAATGGGGTGTTTCTGCTGTCCAGACAGCCACTGAGTTGAATCAGGAGGACCTCACCTATAGCAACAATATCCAGACAACGGGTGACAATGGTTGCTATATTTGGAACGGTTCTACATATCCTGTAGGTCCTAACAATGCTTCTAAGCACACCAACTTAACAGCTGGTACAGGTTCTGATGGCCGTCTTCACTTTGAACAGACTGATGTTAAGTGTGACGCTACCCCTACAGATGCACCAGGACATTTCGATAAGGGACAGATGGCATTCAAGCATTCTCTCAGCCGTATCCGTGTGAAGATACAGAAGGGTTCAACATTTACAGAAGGTGCTTTTGCTTTCAAAACAGGTACAACCATAGAGTTGAAGAACATGCCAATATCTGGTACTTTCAACATTAAGGAAGGTACTTGGGCTGCTTCTCCAACCACAGGCAACATCACAAAGATGGCTCCTGTGACAGTTCCTGTATCTGAAACTGGTTATGAGCAGTCTTCAACTGCAAGTCTTTCTAATGCAATAGGTACATACGAGGCTCAGATGCTTCCTGGTTTTCAGTTTGCTGACGCAGATGGTTCTAATGTAATGGAGTTCACTATCGATGGTTGTCAGTACTTCGTTACAAATAAAGAAATGATGGCTGCACTCAAAGCTGGTTCTGATGTATCTGGTGATGCAACAGAACTCACCACAGAGCAGGGTAAGCGTTATGTGTTTACCGTTACTGTTGGTAAGTCAAAGATTGAGGCTATAACTGCTACCGTATTACCTTGGATTAACGTTACAGCTGCTGAGCAGGCAGTTGACAATTCGCACGTGACATTCAATTTCCTAAATCCTTCAGGAACAAATTGCGATAAGGATAATATTTGGTTCTATAAGCATGAGCAGACCCTTTCACAGATCTATACCGACAATTCTTATACTGCAAATCCTGAATATGGTTGGGCATTCGGTGAACCTGCTACACTGTCAGATGCTGCACCATATTCTACTGGTTGGTACTATAAGGACAATATGACTGCTTACCATTTCCGTACTCTGAACACAACTGCCAAGGATGCCCTTGATGCAACAGGAAAGGCGTTCTTTACTATCACCGCAGGTTCAAATGACTATCATTGGGGTGCTCCTATGAAGACAACAGCAAACTTGAAGTATAACACCACAGCAAACAAGGGCTTCGTTGATAACATTGAAAAGGGTATCGTTTCTGCAACAAACACTACTCAGTTAAAGATACAAGAGCTTCACATGATGAGCCAGATTATCATCAACTTGCAGAATGATAATACAGCAGCAGAAGAAGATAAGATAAATCTTACAGGTGCTACTGTAACAATTACAAAAATGTCAAAGACAGGTTCTGTAGATATGGCTACAGGTTACATCACTCCTGCAGCTGTAGCAGCCGAACTTGTTAACAATAGTCAGGCAATGACACCTCGTGTTGCTGGTGGTGGCGTTCCTGAGCATTCTTATATCCTCTCTGTTGTACCTCAGGAATTGAAGCGTGGTACTAATCCTGATGACTATGTTGGTATCACTATTCAAACTACCGACCATAATGAATATTACATCATAGAGAAGCTTAGCACCATTCTTGCTACTGCTAATGATAATACAGGTGCAAGTAATCAGGGCGCAACATCTGAGATTACTCGTTGGTATCCAAACCACAGCTATACTTATACCTTTACTCTGAAGAAGAGTGAAATTAAACTCACATCAGCTACTGTTGCTAACTGGATTAATGTTACAGCAGCAAACAAGGATATTACTCTCGAAGATTAGTCACGCACATTATGCGCAAACATTATTTATATATAATAACACTGTCTGCCTCATTGCTCGCCTTTACAGGGTGTAGCAATGAGACAGACTTTGCCCTTTCCAATATTGGCAAGAGCGAGGTGGAGCTCTCCGTTGGCGGAGAGACAGGCTCTCGTGCTGTCATTACTGATGGAACGGGCAAAACCCTCAATGCCTTCACTGCCAACACCGACATCTGGATGGTGATGCAGAGCGAATACAAAGCACTGAGCGGAAACCTTGGAGCCTTAGACGATGAGGACTTCAAGGGCGAACAGGCTACCGTCAACTGCGTCACGATGGGTACTGCCACTGTTCCTGCTATTTCTCCAGCAGGGAAAGAGAACAACGTCACCTTCGAAGCTGCCAATAAGCGTTACTGGGATGATGCCCATGCACGTTCTTCTGCACTCAGCATCTGGGCTATCGCTGTGCCTAACGTAACAGGTGCTCCTTCTGAGTGGGGCAGCAAGACTACAAGCTCATGGAATACCACAATAGAGGATAAGACCATCGCATGGTCTGTCCCTGCAACTCAGGATGCTACATCGGTAAAGGAGAAAGACCTCTGTTTTAGCAACAACATCGTTGGTGGAGACAACCGTCTTACTTTCAAAAAGGAGAATCCTAATCGCGGCTTTGAGCATGGTCAGCTTATCTTCTACCACGCATTGACAAAGATTACCATTAATCTGGTTGAGGGTGACGGCTTTGACCATACTATTACAACCGACTTTAACCTCGATAACATCTCGTTGAAGGGCTTTAAGCTCGGTGGTACGTTCGATGTAGCACAGGGTGAGTTCACTGCTGTTGATGCTGAGACAACCAAGATTACTTCTATGTCTCAGGTAGAGAAAACCGCAGCAGGCATTACCCTCGAGGCTCTCGTTATGCCTGGAACTGATCTTGAAGGTGTTCTACCTGACGCTGTAAGCTTCAGTCTTGACGGAAGTGGTTTCAATGTTTCTGCTGCTACGATGAAGGAAAAGCTCATTGCTGGTGGCGCTAGTTCCTTTAATAAGTTTGAGGCAGGCAAGAACTACATCTTCACCTTCACTATCAATCAGACAGGCATTGAGGTTACAGCAACAATAGCCAACTGGGAGAACGTCACTGCAGCAAACGAAACGCCTCTCATCAATGTAACAACTGCGTATGGTCAGGAGCATACTGCAGAAAACGACTTCGGCAAGGGCTTCTCGTTCCTGCGCAGTTTGTCTCTCGCTTCTGGTTATAAAAAGGACGCTGATGTAACATGCTCTGGTTCTCCAAATGTTTACACCATGACTCCTCAACTCTACTGGCCTAACCACAGCACTCACTATTTCTTCCGTGGTGTATGGCCGCTGATGGATACAGGCTCAGGTCTCGCAAGTTCTGTTACCCCAGATTCAGAAGTGTCCGCTTCTGACATAAAGGTTGCCAACTGCGCCTACACACAGAAAACTTACCCTTCAGACCTTATGCTTGGCTATCCTCGCACAACAACAGAGGCATGTCCACATGGCAACACCGTTGCTACATCAGGCATCTGCGCTACAGAGGGTGAGATACGCATGAACTTCCAGTATGTCATGTCACAAGTGATTGTGAACCTCCAAACCAGCACCGGTACCGACGCTGTCACCTTCGACGAGAACACTAAGGTGGAAATCATCGGTGGCTATAAGGAAGGTGCTATAAAGCTTTCTGACGGCACTGCAGATTTCACTGGCAAGACAACGGCAGCATACGATATGAATAAGGTTGCTCCTTCAAACGACAACTTCCATGACGCTATCATCCCGCAGTCTCTTGAGGACCTGAAGTTCCGCATTACGGTTACTGACCCTGCAAGCAGCACTCAGGATACCTACGAAACCGTTTATGGCATCAAGGAGATAGAGGTTATACCTGATGGCGGTGTCAAGGGCAAGATTGACACTTGGGAGCCTGGCAAGAAATACATCTATAACCTTTATATCACCAAGACGGGCATCAAGGTCACTGCCACCCTTACCGACTGGATTACGGTGACTGCCGATGAAAATGTCTGGTTCTAGGTCATTGAACATCAGGGAGTGTCATGAAGTGTCAACGAAGT
>JAGHTW010000239.1 GCA_018065145.1 Candidatus Prevotella equi | reverse complement strand
GCGATTCCTTCAGCAGAGACCGACAGGTTATTCGTATAGAAGACAAATCGGCGAGAGCTTTCGATGTCATAGAATACGATCCTGCGGAGGACCTCAGGATAACGCTTATGGGTAAGGTATCCTGTAAATTCGATCAGTTGGTCGGCAAGTATTCCAGATTCTGGATTGTTATAATACTTGTCTTCCACGATCTTAAAGCGCATATTACGTTTCTCGCGTACTACAAAGAATGCTCCGACCTGATGTATGGCATACAGATTGAATAAAGCCATATACGCACGGTCAAAAACATAGTATGCGCCTGACTCATAGGCAATCGTAAGCATCGCCTTTGAATCATGAAGGCTTGCATCTGAGATGTAAACAAAGGCAGGAATATCTGTCTTTATCTCATATAAGGTATGGAGTTTGATACCACCCTTGTCATGATGTAGCCTGCTCCACCAGAAGATGCTGAGACAAAGCGAGATTGTAGAAGAGTCGAATGCAAAGACCCTCTTATCGTCCAGAAATGGATCCTTGCAATAACCAAGTCGCTTCTCTCGTGCCTTCCTGATCATCAGGTTGGCCATCTCTTCGAAGATGCGGTAATCGCGTCTGTTGTTTGCATCAGAGAGCGTACTCCTGCTTACATGCAGGCCTATGCCCAACTGATAGAGCTTTGAACTCTGTGAATTCAAGACATTCACGAGTACCCTCAGGCTCCTGCACTGCCATAGCTGACCCAATATCATTATCAGCAGATGCTGCCAGCTGGAGAGAGTCTTAATATAACGGTTACCGTTATATTCTGCGACATACCATTCAAATGCATCCCGATCCAGAAACTCACAAATCTGTCGGAACACGTATTTTGGCTTGCTCGTATTTTTACTCATTTGCTATCTTTTTGCTATTGGGCGCAAAGATAGTAAATTTTGAGCGGGACAAAATCCTCCGAGTTACTTTTTACGTGATGTTTTGAATGTATATCAATAATTTAGCAACTATAAATTCCGAGTTTTACCGGACACTAGTGAACGGAATTAACAGAGTTACATCAAAAATCCTTGGCAAAAGTGCGCATAAGACACTCTGCCAAGGATTACAAATTTGTTATGCTCAATCAGCAAATCAAGAGCGAAGAATGCTTCTGCAATAGGCAACAATGACTGAGAAAAAGTTCTTCCGTCCCAGTTTGCGGTTGTAGAAGTAAACATCCTCATTAGATTTGACGGTATAGCCTATGGCATTCCTCAATGATTTTCTGTAAATATCCAGTCTGCTCTTGCCCTGTCTTCTAACTCTTTCATCTTTGTCCTGCAACTCATTCTGGATTCTGGAGAAGTACTTGTCATAGCTGCTCTTCTTCAGATTGAACTCGTTAACAATGAGTGCACGAGGAACCGTAGAGTAGATGATACCGTCATCAATAGCACAATGAATGATGGATGCAGCATCCTCAGGGTGCTCACAATTGATGATACTGTGAAGTCCATGGAGAATTGCCTCGTAGTGTGCAGGGAATGGTGTATATTCAATCAGTTTTCCTGGTTGCTCCTCTGTGTTCAGTGCGCGGATGATCTTGATAAATCCAAAGACCATCTTCTGCGTGAGTCCTTTGGTATGAACACGCATAAGCCCCTTTATCAGTTCCTCCACTTCATCGTAATGATTTTTGCTGCGGACTGCGATATACTTGAGACTCCTGCGGATGGCTGGCTTCTTTGCAAGTTCCTCCCATGGTGTAGTCTGGTATGACATTACGGCAAGAACAGTCATCCCCAAAGCATCCAGACTTGGTTGTGGCACATCTTCGTTCACCTCCTTGCCATCGTCTTGCTCTTGAACAAGAGATAGCATGAACCTTACATTCTCCTGAGTAACATTGCGAGGTTTCCCAAACTGCTGTTCAAGATCCTCGCTCATTTCGTTTATATTCATAGGTGTATTGGCTTTGAATGTTGATTGTTAGTCTATGAGTTTTACAAGGTCACGCTTCATTTCGTTGTCAATCTCGCGGTAGCGAGCGAAAGCACGGCTGCCATCGGTATGACCAGAGAGCGATGCAACGAGATTCGGATCCTTAACCTTCTTGTAGAGATTGCCGATGAAGGTCTTACGAGCGGTGTGTGTAGTAGCAATGTCGCAAATACGTTTCTGCACAGGCTCACGAGTATCGTTATCAATGACAGTAACCATACGAGTTATTTCGCAAATCTCCAGAATCTTGCGGATGTATCGGTTATAGACATTCTGACAAATCTTTGGCAGGATGCGCGTTTCAAGATTGGAATACTTCTCAAGGATAGCCTTGGCTTTCTCGTTGAGTGGAACACGGATAGTACGAGGCTGATGGTTCTTGGTCTTCTCAGCAATATACTGTACTGCTCCGTCAACGATGCTGGCGCGTGTCATCTTTTCCAAATCACCAACGCGACAACCTATAAGGCATTGAAACATGAAGATGTCACGATATACCTGAATGCCAGGAGTCTCATTGCTAAGGTCTGCATAGTACACCTTATCTCGTTCTTCCAGCGTGAGGTAAAATGGAGGGCTATCAAGAACCTTAGGCATCTCGTATGTTGCAAATGGGTCATTGGTTGTAATGTTATGCTTCAGGCACCAGTTCACGACTGTACGAAGTCTCTTGAGAATCGAGTGAATGGCGTTCTCTGTCAAGTGGCGAGGTCTGTCCTTTGGCTTGATGTCATCAAAGATCTGAGGATAACGCTCGTAGTAGTCGGATTCATTGGCAAGATACTTCTGGAACTCTCGCAAGTCATCAGCTGTCATCGTGTCAATACGCATGGTGTAGCCACGTCTGCGCATAATCTCACGCTGATAACGCTCAAAGTGTTTAATCTTGCGGACATTATGCTCATGGTGTCGAGCTGTCTCTTCTGCCATAGGATGATTGTCGGCATACTGCTGGCACTGATAGGTAAGGCTGAACTCGTCACCTTTTTTGCCTTGACGCATATTGATGTTTGGGTGATGGAACTCTTCAATAACCCCCTTCAGCCATGCACTATCAGCGCCACGATAGTATTGTGAAGAGATGAGTGCAGTCAGGTCTTGCACCGCTTTGTCGAACTTGGTTCGCTTATCTTCATCAACCAATGCTACACGAGACTTGTAGCCCTGGCGCTCAGGACTCCAATGGTTAGGGTTGATGCTCAACTCGCTTACTGCCTTGATGTCGGTTTTGCCGTCACGCACACGGAAATAGATGTGCGTCTGGTCAGTTATGTTGTTCTTTGCCGAAGTCTCTCGGATAAATGCTGTTACTTTCATAGCCTATATATTATATATAATGTGTAAGATTGAACTAAAGGGAATGGAAATCAATTGATGAGGTTGACAAGATTGACCTTGGTCTCTTCGTCAATATCTCTGTATCGGGCGAATGCTCTGCTGCCATTGACGTGTCCTGTCATCGAACTGATAAGGTCAGGATCCTTGACTTGCTTATAGAGGTTACCGATGAAGTTGCGCCTTGCCATGTGGCTGGTTGCTACTTCGCAGATGGGCTTCTGCACCTCGTTGCCTGTAACTGTATCAAGGATTGTCACCATGCGAGTGATGCCACACTCCTTCAGGACGGCACGTATGCCTTCGTTGTATTGGTACACTTGTTTTGTTGGTAACAGCTTCTCCTGCTTGCCTTTATAGCGTTTCAAGATAGACAATGCTTTTGTGTTGAGAGGCACGCTTACCGTCTGGGCTCGCTTTCTCATTGTCTTATGGGGAAGATACTGCAAAAGGTCGCCAACCACATTGTCTGGAGTGAATGAGAACATATCGCCAACTCGGCATCCTACCAACGACTGGAACATGAAAAGATCTCTGTACACCTCCAATTCAGGTTTCTTGCTTAAGTCAGCATGAAAGACTTTGTCGCGTTCCTCCAAAGTCAGATAGTAAGGTGTTCCATGTACTGCAGCAGGAATAGTAAAAGCATCACAGGAACGGTTTGTCGTGAACCCCATGCGTATGCACCAATGTCCGACGATACGCAGATGGTGCATTACGTCTATCACCCAAGTACTTGATGGCTGCTTAGGTGGATGAGATCCCAAGTCGAACTTCTCGTAGAACTCAGGGTAGTCATTATAATAGATGTACTCATTGATAATGTACTCACGGAAGTCAAGATAGTCTTCAGGACGTATGGTTTCACAATAGAGGGTAAAACCTTCCTTCCCTTCTATGTCTCGCTTGAACGCTTCGTAGCGTTGCAGTTTCTTGATGGTTGGCTTATAGGCAAGCACAGATCCCTTGCTCATAGGATGCTCAGCAAGGTATTGTTCCATTCGAGAGATCACTGTAGTCAGCCCTGTGTTATCATTGGCTACAGGATTAACACAATTGTCAATGACGGACTTTGCCCATGATACATCAGAGGTTTCTGCGTTGAACGACTCGCTCAATGCATCAATAATGGACTTGACCAAAGTCTTCATCTTCTTCTGCTCATCTGAAGATATGACTTTAGTTCTGCAGTAAGCCAGGATGTCATTATCCCAATACTCTGCCATAACCTCAATATCTGAGCGCACTTTTATATCAACGCCTTTGTCTCGAAGTCGGAAGCAGAGATAAGCCTTCTGGGGAGCATCTTTGTCCTTGGACTTGATGTCCTTTGTTGTGATTGTTATCTTCATAGTTTCCTGAGT
>JAGHTW010000029.1 GCA_018065145.1 Candidatus Prevotella equi | reverse complement strand
ACCGCTTTTGTTCTTACTGCTGGCGATATGTATGAGTCAATGCAGGAGCGTATGAATGAAGATACCGACAACAATCTGTTGCATTGCGTTCTGTACTACATCAGTATGGATGGTGGTCTTGTTCGCTCTGCAAAACACCTCAGCAAGATATTGCATTCCGCAAAAGGTATCAGTCAGATGATGGCGTTTGTGCCAACGGTCATAGGCAAGATGACGGAAGTCAGCGTTAAACATGGTCATGACAAACAATCAGACTGGAAGGAACTGACACGCGACGAGGATGACGAGGTTAGCAAGGAAGTAAAACATGCCTTGGTTGACACAAAGGGATTGCGTGGCAGACGTGTTATCAATACAACAAAGTTCAACCTTGACGATATGCTCATTGGCGACAAAGAGAGAATAAAAGAGCAGATACGCAGATTCCGTAAGACATACAAATGTACCACACATCTGTCGTTCCTCCTCATCATACTCGTAAGAGCAGAGTGTGTTGACAAATTTATCTCCTACCCTCATTTCCATCACGCTATGGAGGAATTGGAAGGAAAGAAGTACGACATGGATAGAGTAAGTCGTATGTACAACTATATGTTCTACCACAAAGAAGATTTTGAGAAGTCAGAATTACCCAAATGGTGTAACGGCAGGATGATTATCAGGAATTGGCAGAAGTCATTTGAAAAACATTCAATAACACCTAAAACGACATAAAAAATGGCTCTAAGCTATCAGAAATAGGGAAATATTACACTAATCATACAAAAAAATGCAATTATTGGTCATTATCTAATAAAAATAATGTAACTTTGTAAAAAATATTTTATCATGGCAATAGCAATCAGACCTATACCTGTACTTACAGGTTCTACAGCAGAGCGTTTTGAGGATATGGTAGAAAGTAGTCGCCAGACATCATATACCACAATTCCAGAAAACCTCCGCCAAGCAATTCGCTCCATGCAAGAGCGTTCAAGGAATGCAGTCATTAAAATGCCTATTCGCTAATATGGCGGCATATCCTTACGACATAAACGAGAAGTGCCTCATAGTCCGCTTAACACCTGCAATCGTATCACTTCCTTTCACTTGTGGCGATACAGAAGACGATAAAGATCTGGAGGATTTTTTTCATAACCAAGCCATTCCGTTTGCTCAAGAAAGACTTGGTCAGACTTATTGTGTGATAGACAACAACGGTGACGAAGCTAAACTCGTAGCCTTTTTTACTTTGTCAAATGACAGCATCAAGACAACGTTTATTCCCAAGAAGGCTGTTAACAAAATAGAACGAAAAATACCTGGACGAAAGCATCTACACACTTATCCTGCTGTTCTTATCGGGCGACTTGGCGTTAGTAAGGATTTTCAGGGAAAAGAATTTATGATTGGGCAGCAAATCATAAATTACATAAAAATATGGTTTATTGATGACGAGAACAAAACAGGATGCAGATTCTTGGTAGTTGATGCATACAATAAACCGAGCGTATTGAAATTTTACGAGCGGAATAAGTTCAAATATCTTTATGCTGACGAAGAAACAGAGCGTCAGGAACAGCATATTCCAGAAGATGCAGAAAAGATATATACTCGACATATGTTCCTTGATCTACTACACACAGAGATACTTCCGATGCCGGAATTCAAATAAGAATCGAAATCCCGTCCTGTCACAAGGCTATAGTTCCTTGGATAGAGCGGGATTCTTTTTTTACACAGTTAGTTCATTCAACGCAAGTTACTTGTAAGAACAATAGAGGATTGCTCCGAGAAGGGTAATGAGGTTCTTCGCGGAGGCTCAGGCGCAAGCGGAGGTCTCATACAGAGGAACCATCCAACTTTATTAGAGTTCCGAGCTTTGCTCGCCTGAGCACCTCTGAATATATAAAATGTGCGAAGAACCACCAACCGTTCTTCAGTTCCTGATTGAACTTACGAACTTCTTCCTTTCTGGCATTCTCCAAGTCAAAGACGAACTGTTGAAACTCCTTTTGGGCTTTCTTCTGAAGGTTATCATCAAATGATTTCTTTGGCAAGATTTATTTTCTCTTGGGCATTTCATTTTCTCCTTTCGTTTGCTTACTACCATACTGTTGTTTGTTAGCACTTATACATTCGCTTGAAAGCAAGCATACATTCGTTCGCTTGCAATCAGACAAGGACAACATCTATCATGTTACTCTACAAAAGTTATCCTTTCGTATGCTAAAACAATAGCTTTCACAATGTAATCAGATAGCTTACTTTACAACAAATGCATTCTATTATGGAAAAAATCGACAAAGAATGAAATAAGATGCGGCGTAAATGGAAAACTTTTAGTACCTTTGTCCCAGGATTTGATACTAACCAAAGAACCTACACATATTATGAAGACCTACGACGTGTTCAAAGAATATATATGGCTTGTGAACACAATCCGCAAAGCCCGTAAGATATCCCTTGCAGAGATAAACGAGAAGTGGCGCGAGACAGACATGAGCGGAGGCGTTGACTTCGCCCGTGCCACCTTCAACCGCCATAAGGATGCCATACAGGACATCTTCGGCATATACATAGAGTGTGACCGTAAGGCTGGGCATAAATATTATATAGGTAATAGTCGTGTCCTTGAAGAAGACTCCGTACAGAACTGGATGATCTCGACTCTCTCTGTCAACAATATGCTGTCGGAAAGCATGTCGCTGCGTGAGAGAATACTTCTGGAATCTGTGCCATCCGAAGGCGAATACCTACAGACAATAATCGAAGCAATGCAGAAGAATGTTCGTGTTGCGATTGACTACCAGCGATACAGTGCCGCTGCCCCTCGCCATCTTACTATGGAACCATATTGTCTGAAACTGTTCCGTCAGCGTTGGTACATGCTTGGGCACTTCCATCGTGACGCTACATCAGATAAACCCGAAGCCAATTATTTCGGAATCTTCTCCCTTGACCGCATTAAGAATCTCGAACAGACTGACATAAAGTTCAAGGTAAAGAAAGATTTTGACGCTAAGGACTATTTCAGCGAGTATTTCGGTGTAACTACTGGTGACGGCACCGAATGTGAACGTATCGTTCTTCGTGCATACGGTGATCAACGCTTCTACATGCGTGACCTCGCATGGCATCATTCGCAGACAGAGATAGCATCCACTGACGACTATTCTGATTTTGAGTTAACCCTACGTCCAACATCTGATTTCTCCACAAAGATTGTCAGTGCAGGCAATCGCGTAAAGGTTCTTTCACCCAAATGGCTTGCCGATGAAGTACGTGAAATGCACCTTGACGCAATAAAAATGTATGATGAAGAGTAAATTTCTTTTGGTTGTCTCGTGATTTGATACAATCCCCCACTAACTTTGCACTCAGAAAAGATAAAAAGAAAGAAATAAACTTAAAAATGTAGCAGTTATGGATTGTATAGACATAATAAAATGTTTTGTATCTGAGAGGCTAAATGGTGACATTGAAGCATTGTTAACTTTCGACCTTAATACACTAAAGTTTGACAAAGTGTACGGAAAAGCGCCAGGTGCATCGAAGTTCGATCCCGATGATACCATAATCGCAAGAGCAATATACTCTGTTGTTTTCAAAGATGCGTGGAAGAATCTCTGTATGGAGAATTGTGGCGAGGGGAAACTACGCGGCGACACAATAAATTCATTTGCGACACTGTTCTCATATACATGGGATGATAAGTTCACTCCACGGTGGAATCCCGATGAAGGACTTTCGCAGAAACGGTTAGAGTATAACAAGACTTGTTTTACAATCGGTAATATGATGGTGCTTCCTGACAGAAGGATTGGCGATTGGAGCATAAACAAGTATCGTGGATGTCATGATGAATGGCATGACTATATGGATAGGTCTCTTGAAGGAATCAGAAAGGTCTTGTTAGACTTGCCAAATAAGGACGAAGATTTAGCAGACCTCGTAGAACTCAACAAAGATGATTTCAAACCGTATTTTGGTGAAGAGGGTTGGCGCAAATTCATTATCAATAATATGTTGGAAGACTATGTTGACGAGAACTACCTTCCTGTCATTAAAACTAAAGGTTACACATATTGGCGTATAATATATACGAATAAAGAACGTTTTTTCAAAGAATGCAATCGGTACATAGATGATTCAACGAACATCATCATGTCAAGAGGCAAAAGAATGATAGAAATACTAAAACAAAAAATCATAGAATCTACAAATAAAGAAAGCAATATGGAAGTTCTAAAAAATAAAGAAGAAATTGAGAGTGTTTGGATATTAGTTTGTGATACCAAGCGTTATGATATTCACACCATGTTTAAAGAAGACGGCTATTGTCTTTGGAATCAACGAAAAGATTTCCAGGTTGGTGATATCGTGTACATTTATGAGAAGAAACCAGTCTCCAAGATTGTTTATAAAACCATCGTTGAAGCTGTCAATGTTAAACCAAAGATGACTTATGAAGGTTTTTATTCTCGCGGCTACAATAAAGATCATGCTATAAAATTGAAACTATTATCACATAATAAAGGTAACAGGCTTCAGTATAATGAATTGCATGATACATTTGGTTTTACTGGTATGAAATTGTTGGGAATACCACATGTTAAAGATCAAAAGTTCATAGATTTCGCAGAGGACGTGTTTGCAGGTAATGTAGAAGACATACCAGCCCCTCCAACACTTGAGGAACTATACGAACCAATGGACAATGGTACAATGCTGGAGCACATAAAGCATAAGATGGATGCTTGTAAGATTAGAGATTCACATCTTGCAAAACAACTGGGAATTAGTTCTTCTTCTATATCTACTGCTAGAAACGGTATAGGCATAAAGACCGAGAATGTTTTGCGGATTTTGGATAGTTTAGGCTTTTACTTTGTAGAAGCGAATACAGACAACACTCCGATAGAAACAAATATGATAGAAGATGTTGTCAGAGAAAAGATCACTACGTCAAATATGAGACCTACAGATATTGCCTCTCTATGTAGCGCATCTCTTTCCGTAATAAGTCGTTTCAAGAATGGTGGTGTCCTTCCTAAAATGGAAGTGTTTGAGAAACTTCTGGATATTTACAATATAAAGGTTGCATATAAAAATCAGATATAGCATAAAAAGATGAAAACTTTTGATTACATATCTACCGATAAAAATATCGGTTTGAACCTTATAGGACTGGCAGGAAGTAAGAATGGTAAAGCAATAACAATTGATGAAGCTCTTCTCGCAGTGTGGGATGCGCTAGTATATTTTGACGTAAAGAACGTAAAAGACAATTTGCGAAAGAAACATGTCCGCTCATTCAAGTCGGTTTATGATAAGTCTAAGGTATTGGCAAGATACCGCAACTATACCCGTGAGGCTCTCTATGAAGCTTTGACAAAAGAACATCTTGACGCTATTAAGGAAGAGGATGATGTAAAAGCAGCAATTCTCTCTGACCTGAAGATAATTGAGAACATAAATGAGGATAAGACTCTTGTTCTGAACCAGACATTCGTAAACTCATACCAGAAGATAGGGGAAGGTAAGAACTGTCCTTCTATAGAATATGGTATGATGCCATACGATGGTGATGCTACGAAGACATATAGCAAGACTCCAAAGGTTAAGCTCACATCCTATACAATGACTGAGGATGTAGAGGCAGGATTACAGCCTTTCATTGAGGACTATGTAAAGAATTGGGATTATGCTGTCAGCCAAGAGGATTACAAATGGAGGGCTACCAAGCATTTCCAGGAGAAGTTTAACATCGGAGCAGAGAACCTTTCAGATAACATCAAGGAAGCAACAGCAGAAACATATAACCTTCTTGCAGGACCTTATTATTTTGCAAAGTCTATGCTTTGCCAAATGGCTGCTTTTGCTCCTGATGAGACAAGAATGGCATTGCGTAATCTCTTCGATGAGTCACTACCTGTTACAGAAAGAGTAAAAAGTTTTATTCTGTCAACAGAGGATATACTCAAGCGTGGAAAAGCTGATGGGGTATTCAAGGAAAATGACAATTCTATGCAAAGCGAGCGTTCTATCTCTGTATATCTTGCTTTGCAGAATCCTACTATGCACTACATCTATCAGTATTCTTTATATGAAGGATTCAAAAAAGTAACAGAAGTAAACCTTCCTTCATTATACTCTTTTGATAATAAGCTTGCTGGCTATGAGATGGTATGTAACTCTATAAGGGAAGTCCTGTTGAAGAACGAGAAACTGATAGCACTTCACAATCAGTCGTACCCAGATGATATGTCAGATTACCATCTGCTGACACAGGATTTCCTCTATTACTGTGTGAACTATTACGGAAAAGAGAATCAATAAGAAACCAAATGTTATGGCTATAGAAACAATATACAAAACAGTCAGAGTTAATGACGAATACAGTTGTGGAGATATTGGAATCTCTGTAGAAGAATGGTTGTCATTATTGAATCAACCTAAAGCAGACCAGTATATCAATTCGCTTCTTTGCTTCCTGCGTGAACCTAATAGACTTGCCACATGTACTACTGTAGCAAAGAATAATGGTGAATCTGCCTCACATTACATAGGAAAAATCAATAACTTTGCCAAATGGGTAAAGAATACCCTTGGTAGATTCCAGATTCTTGGCACTGATGGTAGCGAGACGTTCTGGCTCATACCTATGAAAAGAGGTTACGCCAAGAAACATGGCTTTGAATGGCAGTTGAGAGATGAACTCGTTGAAGCACTGAGAACGATTCTGATGAAAAGACTCATGTCGGCATATGCTAACAGTGAATGGTTAAATGATAGTGGAGAGATTTATAAATGGGAACTTCTTGCAAATACATCAGGAAAATCAGTGTTGGATATAGTACGGGCTACAAAAGGGCAAAACATCATTGACAATGAACGTGTTGATGGAGTGTTTAAGTCGTTGCTTACAGACAAAGCATCAGATCTTCAAAGGTGTGTATCTCACTTGCTTGATGAGTCAAAACCTCTTGCCAATCGCATTGCAGACTATAAAGTAGGTATGAGAGGCATCTGTCCATCCGAATGGAGTCAATGTGCCAATGATGAACGAACGGCAGCAGCATTGCTCACATGTCATGAGCCTGCAAAATATACGTTCTATAAGGATGAGGTTTATCAGTTGATTTGTCAATACTTTGGTTTTGATGCTCAAAAGCCAGGTCACAAATATGTTCATTTCTTGGAAATCATCAATCTGTTTGCTGAGAAATATGGCAAGAAAGTTCAAGAATTAATGCAGGAACAGATAAAAGACTTTGAAACTAAGCCTGACAATTTAGCTATTCAAACACTGTTCTGGTATATGAGAAATAAACTAAGACAAGACTCTTTGGCAAATAGACAGACGACATATTGGATGGCTGGCTTCACCCTTGATAATGAAGACAGAAAGGAAAACTTCTATGAGGAAGGAAATTGGATGGGAGTCGGTACTAATGCCATCAACAAAGAGATTCAATCAGTCTGTGTTGGTGACATTATCATGTTGAAGTCAACTTACACAAAGGGTGCAGATCATAAGACTTCCGCAATAAAAATCTCAGCTGTAGGTCGCGTTATCTCAAAAGCCACCAAAGGTACTAAATTTTATGAAGTGGGAGTCGAATGGATTTCAACTAAAGAGAAAGAGTTTACTCAGTTTGAAGGCGCATACAGACAAACAATCCATAGAGTAACAGATGAACTATTCATAAACTATGCTAAAGAACAATTAAATATGAGCACTGCAAGTAAATATCAACAGTACATAAACCTTCTGAAGGAATCAAAAAATCTTGTTTTGACAGGTGCTCCTGGTACTGGTAAAACCTTCATGGCTCAGGCAATTGCAGAAGACATGGGGGCAGAGATGAAATTCGTTCAGTTCCATCCTTCATACGACTATACGGACTTTGTTGAAGGTCTAAGACCAGTGGACAATGGTAATGGTCAGATGGGATTTGAGCGTAAGGATGGTGTATTTAAGGAGTTCTGCAAGAGTGCGATAAAGAACATTGTGGATTCCGAAAAGTCCGTTGAGAATCTAACCAAAGAACTCTCATGGCAAGACAAGTTGGAACAGTTTGTAGAGGATGCCATGGAGAATGAGAAGAAATTCCAAACTGTTAATGGAAGCGAATTTAGTATTGCTGACATAAAAGGTCATACCATCGTGGTTCATAACGAACAGAACGAGAAGACTACAGATGTAACAGTAAATGCCGATGAGATTCTGGATTTGCTCACACACGAAGTAGAACTGAAGATAGTTCGAGACATCAGAAACCATTATGGCAGAAAGTTTGGAACTCAGCCTGATTCGTATGCTTTTGTTATCGTCAAAGAGATACGTGCGATGAATACAAAAGTGTCTGTCACAACGGTTGACAAGGTAGAGAAAAAACCATTCATCCTGATCATCGATGAAATCAACCGTGGTGAAGCATCGAAAATCTTTGGCGAACTATTTTATGCCATTGATCCAGGCTATAGAGGAAAGACCAACGTATTGGTTCAAACACAATATCAGAACCTTGTTCCTGAAAGTGATGTCTTTGCCAAGGGATTCTATGTTCCGGAAAATGTCTATATTCTTGCCACGATGAACGACATTGACCGCTCTGTTGAAAGTATGGACTTTGCTATGAGACGTAGATTTACTTGGCAAGAAGTGACTCCTGCTGATACTCTGGATATGCTTGACTCGCTCAGTTGTTCTACAGAAGCAAAAGACACGATGACCCGCCTTAACCAAGTGATCGCAGATACTGATGGACTCGGTACTGCCTACATGATTGGTCCTTCATACTTCTTAAAATTGAAAGAAAATGGAGGTAACTTTGATAAACTTTGGAAAATGAATATTGAGCCTTTGCTTAAAGAATACCTGCGAGGATTCCGTAAAGCGTCAGAAACTCTTGAACGATTCAAGACTGCATATTATAAAAAGGAAAAGATGACAACTGATACATCAGACTTGTTCAATGAAGAGAATTAAACTGACAGATAATAACTTAGGCAGCAACAGCAATGTTTATGATCGAAAAGATATTGCAGAACTGTTTCCTTTTGCAGATAAGACAATATCTGAACTTTGTAAGGATAATGAAAACCTTCTCATATTCCCTCATAGTATAGAGCAATCTGACGATAGGATTGATGGTTCTACTATCCTGAGTATCCAAAACACCAGTGACCCTGATAAGGTTCGTATCAATACGGGCAACGTCATGGGCTTTATTGGTGTGGGTAGTCTTCAGCTAAAGATTCAATCGCGCTTTGATGAAGAGCGTGATGACTATCTGTTACACTACATGCTTCAGAAGGTTTTGTCATTCAATCTCTTCGACCTCAACCACAACAATGAGCAGGAAAATGTCTTTGACTTTATAATGTTTATGTTCCCTTACTTCCTGAAGAATGCTTTGAGGCAAGGATTGTATAGGGAGTATAAGACCTACAAGCATAACGATTCAAACCTTCGAGGAACAATAAATCTCAGTAGGCATATCACGCATAATGTGCCATTTGTCGGAAATATAGCATACTCGACTAGGGAATACAGTTATGATAATAATATGACGCAACTCATACGTCATACTATTGAGTTCATGCTGACAAAGAAGTATGGCAATGCTGTATTGAACATAGATCGAGAGACCATTGAGAATGTGAATGAAATCGTAGAACATACACCTTCATATAGCAAGGGAGAAAGGTCAAACGTCATCAGTAAGAACCTAAGATTCAAGTCGCATCCATATTACACAGAGTATAAGCCGTTACAGATTCTGTGCCTACAGATTCTGAGGATGGAAGAGGTTAAGTATGGTGAGACAGATGATGAAATATGCGGCATTCTGTTCGACGGTGCATGGCTTTGGGAGGAGTATGTGAATACGATACTTGCCAGCCAAGGTTTTATACATCCTCAGAACAAACTCGGATTAGGACGCATCTATCTCTTTGAAGATATTGATTCGGAAGGACAACTGCATAGAAGTGGCATCCGATACCCGGACTTCTACAAGGAAGGTTTCGTACTTGATGCCAAATACAAGAGACTTGGAAGTTACGAAAAAGTTTCAATGGTTGGTAGAGATGATATCCATCAGGTCATTACCTACATGGAAAACCTAAATGCAATCAGAGGAGGTTTTGTTTCACCTTTGGAAAGCAAACAACAGAAAGTTCCGACCTCTCATCTAAAGAATAGTGATTCTACTATATCTATCTTCGGCATTGAGATTTGCAAGAACGTTGTTTCCTATGCCGAGTTCTGTGAGAAAATGGCAGAAAAAGAATATGAATTTGTAAACTCTCTAAACTTTGTACAGAAAACAAATGAGGCAGTGAAGACTCTCATCCCTCCATTTGATTCTTCGCGGTTACACAAAAGCAGGTTCGACATTACAATTCCTATTGCCGATAAAACTCAGAAAGAAAGTTCCAGAAGAGTTGTACCTTCGACATGCAGAACATTATGTTGACTTTTGTACGGAACTTATAGAAGAGCGAGGTAAAATGATGACAGAGTCATTAAAGGGTATTTTGTAAGGTACATGGTGATCATTCGTTAATAATTGTAAGTTTCTGCATTATTTTGGCTGTAGTATTTTGTCAGGTCGTTAAAAATGTGTAACTTTGCATTATGAAAGTGCCAGCAGAAAGGACATGTTCATAAAGAATGTGTGTGAATGAGACTTAAATTGGCATACGAAAAGCGTTCTTAAAGTCAATGATATTTTATGATAGATGTGAATAG
>JAGHTW010000216.1 GCA_018065145.1 Candidatus Prevotella equi | reverse complement strand
CTCTTTGGAGCATACTTAGGCTCACCAGTACGTGGGTTCTTGTCAATGATAGTCTCGTCCTTAACCTCTGCCTCGATAGAATAGAGGTGACAGCCCTTTGTAGCCTGAAGTGTTACGTTTACATAACCGTCGCCATCCTCATCTGTTGCATCAGCAGGGATTGTGTATTCCAAATCACTATAATTGGTAACAGTCTGTGTAGAACCTACCTCTGCACCATTTACGAGTACCTTGAAGCCACGAGCCTCAGATGTTCCTGCAGGGAGAAGCTTATGTGTCTCTACGCCGAGCTTGAATGTAGAACCGAGCTTAACGTTAGGAACAGTAATTTTAGAATTAGCTGTCATTACCCAAAGATAAGAACCGCCAGCGAATGGGCCCCAGCCCTTATCCTGATTGCCATCAAGAAGGTTTTGGTAATCGAAAGCAAGTGCCATGCCGTATGCAGCAAGACCTTCATGAAGGAGTCCCTTCAACTCTGCAATTGCAACACCACCTGCTGTGAGGTCGTTGTTAGCATCGAAGTTTACAGTGTTAATCCAACGAATTTGATCGCCAGTGATATAGTTCTTTGAAGCGCTCTCAGACTTTGTCCAGTCCCCTGCAGCACATACCTGAGCAGCAGTAGCTGCAGAGAATGCAGAGAAGTCCCACTTCTTGATGTTCTTGTCACCCTCATCAATGATGATAGAGAGGACTTCAACACCACTTGCAGGAGCACCGTTAACACCTGTGCTGAATTTCACAGGACCATCAGCGCTTACCTTAAGCACGAATGTTGTCACACCACCCTCAGGAGCGCCCTCAACATTACGACCAAGACAAATACCGTCCTGTGGACCCTCAACGATAGTAGCATTGCTAAAACCAAAGCCACGATCATTTTTATCAGCATTTGCAGACTGTGCCTTCATCACAATTGTCTGACCTGCTGTCAAACCATTGATAGTGAAAGAACAGTTCTTCTGAAGGCGGAGCTTTGTAATAAGGTAGTTCACCGCATTTTTATCTGCGAAATCACCAAACTGCAGTGTAGCAAACTCTTTAAGCACCTGACCATTAGCTGTCAACTCGCCGTCAAAGTTTACGTTTGACACCCAGTTAGTAGTGACACCGTCACCATTGACAGTCTTTGCCCATTTTGCGCCGTCAGCGTCAAGCAGAGCGCGTGACTCATCGCTGACACCCTTGGTGAAGTCCCATGACTTACGTTCCTGTGCATTGGCATTGAGAGCAAACATCAACACCATTGCTGTAAGAAGAGTAAATAGTTTCTTCATAATTTTAAATGATTAGTTAATATTAATAATGTATTATTTGATTTGCCTTAGAAAGAATAGTTTGTTGCAAAGATATGAAAAAAAATAAAACCGACAAAATATTTAGGCAATATTTTGTCGGTTTTGCAGTATTATTGTATAATTTTACTCAAATTTTCCTTGTTTTTTTATTTCTTCGGCAACATTGCATAGCTCATTGTACCATTCTTCTCCGAATCGTTTGATGAGCGGCTCACGCAGGAATATATATATAGGTATATTGAGCGCCTTTCCCTTTGCTACCGCATCTTTGCATACTTCCCATCGGTTGTAGGTGATGCCAACGAGTCCATTTTTGAGTTTCTTCTCGCGAATAGGATACAACGCGCAGCTTATCGGCTTACACCATTTTGTCTTTCCCTGACGATATAATCGTTCGTAAGCACAGAGGCAACAGTTATTGACTGTCACAGTGCCATTTTCCGCGGTTTCATCGGTGATTTTTAAGTTGTCATAGCATGTAAAGACGCAGTCCTTACCGTTCACTATCGATGTCACCAACTCCCCTTCAGGGTCATTGTACGCTACACCCTGCTTGTCTATCACCGCCTGTGCGGAAGCAGAGAGATGTGGCCACACATCATCGAGATAATTCTCTATCTCATCTATCTCATCTATGGTGACTGGAGCCCCAGCATCACCTTCAATACAGCATTGTCCCTTACACTTGGTCAAATCACAACAGAAGCATTCCGTTATGATATCCAAGGACACAAGGACGTTGTTGATTTCTACTATCAAGGAGAATAAAATTAAAAATGAAAAATTATGAATTATGCATTAAAAAAATCATCTCTCAATGCCGTTGCGGTAGTCAGAAGGGCTGACGCCAACGTTCTCCTTGAAATACTTTCCAAAGAAAGACTGCGTAGGGAAGTTCATCTCTTCTGCTATCTGGCTGATGCGTTTGTTTGTATGTCGCAACTGATTGCGTATTTCTGTTGTCACGAACTTGTCAATCCATTCGTTTGGTGAACGGCGACTGACGTTTGTTATTATCTCACAGAGATATTTTGGTGACAATCCCATAAGATTAGCATACCACTGCACCTGTCTCTGTTCCTTAAAGTGATGCTCCACGTGCTGTATGAATCGCACGAAGATACGTTCTGAGCGCGACTGCTTATCCTCCTTAGTGCTATTCATCAATACGCGGTCAAAGGCATTGCTAAGGTCATATATCATCGTGAGAAGAATCAGTCGCACCACCTGCAAACGGTAACGATGTGCATTCATCTCCACACGGAACTTCACCTCATTGAAATACCTCTCCATCATATTGCGCTCCACATCGTTGATGGAGAATACAGGATGATTATGGGTCAAGAGGAACACATCACTCATGTTCGTAATATCCTTCAATATCTCCTGCAACAGTCTGTACGACACGTAGAATCCTATGCCATCGAAGTCAGAGCTATAGTTGATGCTGTCTATTACCGATTCGTCTGTTATCAGCATCACCTGATTACGCTCCACCATTCGTTTCTTTCCATTGACACTCACAGAACAAACGCCCGAAGTACACATACCAACGAAAAGGCATAGTGACATGCGACGCGGTTCGTTCATTTCTGGTATGGAACGCAATGACTTTACCAGCGCAATCTCGTTATCGATATGCAGCATATCATAGTTGTCCACCAGATGTTCAATGGTGACTGGAAGAATGTCTTTATCTCTCATTTTTTAGATATCAGATCGATTATTTCGGTTATTTTGATTATGTTCGGTTATTGCTCTTTAAGCATCGATATTTGCGTACGTTGCATTCTCCTCAATGAAGATACGTCGTGGCTCAACGTCATCACCCATCAGCATTGAGAATATCTCATCCGCATCAGCAGCATTCTGTATCGTAACCTGCTTCAAGAGTCGTGTCTCAGGGTTCATTGTTGTCTCCCAAAGCTGCTCTGGGTTCATCTCACCGAGACCTTTGTATCGCTGTGTATGCAACTTGCTGTCATCAGCATCGCCGTTACAGTATGTATCAATAAAGCGCAGACGATCCTGCTCCGTGTAACAATATTCCTTATGATTCTTGTAAGAACACTGATAGAGCGGTGGCGTAGCGATATAGAGGTGTCCCTCCTGAATCACTCTTGGCATGAAGCGATAGAAGAGTGTCATAATCAGCGTGTCGATGTGTGAGCCATCGACATCGGCATCGGTCATAATGATAATCTTATCGTAACGCAGCTTGTCAATGTTTGCCTCCTTTGAATCCTCGCCATCAACACCAAAGCGCACACCGATACTCTGAATGATATTCATAACAGACTCAGCCTCGAACACTCTGTGCCACTGTACTTTCTCTACGTTAAGAATCTTACCACGGAGAGGCAGGATTGCCTGTGAATAACGGTCACGTCCCTGCTTTGCAGAACCACCAGCCGAATCACCCTCGACAAGGAATATCTCTGATGTCTTAGGGTCCTTGTTGGAACAGTCTGCAAGCTTTCCTGGCAGTCCGCCGCCCGTCATCACATTCTTACGCTGTACGCTCTCACGAGCCTTACGCGCAGCGATACGTGCCGTAGCAGCAAGTACCACCTTCTCGCATATCTGGTGCGCCTCTTTTGGATGCTCTTCAAGATATATGCCCATTGCCTCACCTACAGCCTGCTGCACATGACCATTGACTTCGCTGTTACCAAGCTTTGTCTTTGTCTGTCCCTCAAACTGTGGTTCTGCCACCTTCACCGAGATAATGGCTGTAAGACCCTCGCGGAAGTCATCAGGAGCAATCTCCAGATGCGCCTTCTCTATCTGCTTGCGCAACTGATCATCCTCGTCAGCATACTTCTTCAGTGAACGAGCCAGCGCTACACGGAAGCCGGTAAGGTGAGTACCACCCTCGATGGTGTTGATATTATTTACGTAAGAGTGGATATTCTCCGAGTAGTCATTGTTATAAAGCAGCGCTATCTCGATAGGAGTTCCGTTCTTCTCTGTCTTCAGATAGATAGGATCACCGATAATTGATGTACGATGACGGTCCACGTAACGCACGAACTCCTTCAGACCCTCCTGAGCATGGAACACTTCCGGCTCACGAATCTTTCCTTCCTCATCAGGACGCATATCAGCAAGGCGAATGGTAATGCCGGCATTCAGGAACGCCAACTCACGCATACGACGTGCCACGATATCATACTTATATACTGTTGTCGTGAAGATGCTTCCATCAGGCCAGAACTGCTGGCGAGTACCACGCTTGTCCGTCTCACCAACAACCTTTACTGGATAGAGAGGCTTACCCTGCTCGTATTCCTGCTGATAGATCTTTCCGTCACGATATACCTGCGACATCATGTGAGTAGAGAGAGCATTCACACAACTCACACCCACACCGTGCAGACCGCCTGACACCTTGTAAGAGCCCTTATCGAACTTACCGCCGGCATGGAGCACTGTCATTACAACCTCCAACGCAGACTTATGGAGCTTCGGATGCTCGTCAACAGGAATACCACGACCATCATCCTCTACGGTGATAGAATTATCTTCGTTTATCGTTACTTCGATCTTGGTACAGTATCCTGCCATTGCCTCGTCGATAGAGTTATCGACAGTCTCATTTACGAGATGATGAAGACCCTTCTCCGAGATATCACCAATATACATCGCAGGACGCTTGCGGACAGCCTCAAGACCCTCCAGCACCTGAATACTGCTACCAGTATAATTTGTTTCTTTGTTCTGTATTTCTTCCATTATTAAAAATATTTTATTTTTACCTTGCAAAGGTAATGTTTTTTTTTCGATTACGCAAATAATAAATGAAGAAATTGTTGTTTAGAGGTTCTTTCAGTCGCTTCGCTTTATGAAAGCGTCTCTTCGAGCCGAGCGAGGGGCATAAAAAAAAAGAAAAGGCTACTACCCCTCACGGGCTGTAGCCTTTTAAAAAAAATTATTATGGAAACAATCTTGTGTTCAATATCATGCAATCATCGCACAACACTCCATTCGCTTATCCGAGCTTCTGGATGTGAGCAGCAAGGCTTGACTTGATGTTGGCAGCCTTGTTCTTGTGGATGATGTTTGTCTTAGCGAGCTTGTCGAGCATCTTCTGCACCTTTGGATAGAGAGCAACAGCCTCATCCTTGTTTGTCATAGCGCGAAGCTTACGAACTGCGTTACGCATTGTCTTAGCGTAGTACTTGTTGTGAAGAGTTCTCTTCTTGTCCTGACGGATTCTCTTTTCTGATGACTTGTGATTTGCCATTTTTTGTTTTGATTTTTGCCTGTGCATAAAGAAAGCATGCAACAGACGGATTAATAATGAATTAGCTTATGGGTCTCACGTTGCTTCACTTGAAGAACAGCCCTGGGCGAGCCTTCAGCTTTCGCTTCCAACTCTCCGTCACCTTGTCACTTTCGTTAGCATATCACTATGCGATGACGGATAACCTTTGTTAGTAGCGCGTAGGGGAGTCGGACCCCTCTTGCAAGAATGAAAATCTTGAGTACTAACCGATATACGAACGCGCCAAACCAGTTATCTAAGTGAAGTTCGGAAGAATATCATTATAATATTCCCGATTGTGCTTTTTCAAGGGCACACTATCACTTAGCGGGTGCAAAATTACTACTTTTCTTTTAATTGTGCAAACTTTTCTGTAATATTTTTTCGTTAAATGGTCATTTTTTTGTATTTTTGCCATCAAAATCAGGGTTTCGATGGACAAAAAGACTCGTTGCATTGTTCTTAGGACAGTTAAATATGGTGATGACAAACTCATCATCGACTTCCTCACCCGTGAGGAGGGCAGACTGTCTGCACTGTGGAAGATGAACACTTCTGCAAAGGCAAAGGTGCGCCGTCAGTTATTCCAGCCACTGACATTACTGGAGGTTGACTTTGAGAGGGTTCCACGACAGTCGCTTTGCAAGATAAAAGAGGCGCGCATGGCGTACATGTACGCATCGCTACCGTTCGACGGCATAAAACTGTCCATTGCATTTTTCCTTGCAGAGTTTCTCTGTTATGCCACTCGCGACCAGCATAGCGACGGTTCCCTCTATGATTTCGTGGAGCAAAGCCTATTATGGTTGGACAATACCGACCGAGGTGTACACAACTTCCACCTGATGTTTATGATCAGACTATCGCGTTTCCTCGGATTCCACCCCGACGCCGACAGTTACGAGGAAGGTGCATTGTTTGACCTTCGCGAGGGTTGCTTCGTTCCATCGGTACCATTCCATACCGACTTCCTCAACAGCAGCGATGCCTTCAGGCTACTGACACTACTCAGGATAAGCCCCGCAAACCTGCACCTTTTCCGCATGACGCGAACAGAGCGCAACCACGCCATAGACACGATTTTACACTTCTATCGCATACACATCCCTGCATTCGGAGAAATGAAAACTCTGGAGGTGCTGAGGAGCTTATAAAGCTGCGAAAAAACGCACCAAAAACACAACAATCGTGGCACGATTACATTGTAAAAGCGGCACGATTACACATCAGAACAGCACACAACCAAGACAATCGTAGCACGATTGCATTGTAATCGTTGCACGATTACACGGTAAAAGTGGCACGATTACATTGTAAAAGTAACACGATTACATTGTAAAAGTAACACGATTACACAACAAAAAAATAGCACTTCGGCAACACAATCATTGCCAAAGTGCTATTTTCTATATCAATACCGCAGTATTCCTACTTGCTTTTTGTTATTATCTTGTTTGCTCCGCTTGTAAGTTTGAGTGCTTCGGGATGTTCCTTAACGAAGGATTCTATGTGTCGCACATATTTATTCTCCAGTATTTCATCCACGGCGATGAGTATTCCTGTCTCTTCCACGTCTCCGAAGCCATCATTGATGGCAGTACCGAAGAGCTTCATCGTTGGCGAGAGGTTCATATACGCATTTACCAAAGGCGGAATATTGAAGCCAAGAGCACGGATGCCACCATTGAGAATACGATAGTCTTCCTTGAAGTCACGACCACAGAACACCTGTTCCAACTCTTCTATCGGGGTATCAAGTTTCAGAGGATTCATCGGATAGATAAGTCCCTCCTTATCATCAAAGTGCTTCTTGAGGAAATAGAGAATCATATCACGTCCGAAGCGTATGTAGCTTGGGTACATCGTCATCTTTCCGAAGAAATACTTCATGTTCGGATTGATGATAGTCAGCGCACCTAAACCGTCCCAAAGATTATCAAGGGCGAAGAGACTCTTTGCACCCATCTTTGAACTCTGATACTCTGGTGTCACGAAAGAGCGACCTAACTCTATAGTATATGGCGCATACTCCTTTATGAATTTCTCAGAGAAACGGAACATGTGACTTGTCGCAAGTATTGGCTGCCCCTCTTCGTCGTACTCCCATTCATCACCCATCAGATAACGGTAACCGCCTATTATCTCTTTCTGGTCAGGATTCCATACTATCAGCTGCTTATAACAATTGTCACTGGTATCAAACTCGTCGATATCCGTTTCCTTTCCCGTTCCGCCACCTGCTAAACGGAACGTTATCTCACGCAGACGACCTATCTCCCGCATCACGTTAGGAGAGTCGTGAGCGGTAATGATATAAATCTCGTTGTTACTCTTGTTTGTAGAGCGTAACTGCTTCTCTGGTGTCAGTTCCTCGATGATTAGCTCTACTGGCGTCTGTGAAATAATTTCTGCGTCCATTTGTTTTATTTATCGATACGATTACCTCAGTTTATACACCTCGTCCTGCACGTATTTCGCCCATTCCATCGGTGTTTTCGATTTATCAAAGGTTTGGTATGGTATAGGTTTTCCGATATGCACCTCAAAAGTCTTTCCCTTATTGCGGAACATCTCGTCGGAAAGGAATAGCATAGCGATGTTCACCTTCAGCTTCAGCGCCTTGCATATATTGGCGATACGATAGAACCGTTCGGAATTTCTCCCCTCGAAATATATCGGCACCACATCGCGCTGCGACTGAATGCTCTTCGTTATGAATGTCTTCGTCCATGGCAAGTCGTGTATCTCGCCGTTCATCTTTCTGGAACAGAGTCCCGCAGGGAACATGAGCATATGGTGATCAGACTTAAATCCCGCCTCTACCATTGCAGGGAAGTCACGACTTTGCTTACCAGTCTTATTAATAGGGATGCACAGCGGCGCAAGACCTGGCAGGTTCATGAGGAGATCGTTGACAAGATAGCGGAAGTTATCATCGTAAGTCTCGCCTATTATGGCGCCGAGCGCTATGCCATCGATGCCTCCCAACGGATGGTTTGACACGAAGGTGTATTGCCGTCCGTCATCCTTTGCAGGAAGATTCTCCCTACCCTTCACAACGATTTTCATAGAAAGGAAGTCCGTTGCCGCCTTCAACCATGGCGTACCCTGCTTGTCTCTTGCCATCCAAAGAAACTCATTCAGTTCCTCCTGATGCATAATCTTCTTAAGCCAGTTGACAAGAAAACGCGGCACACGCTTAGCCTTGTCACCCATCTTTGACTGAAGGATGGCATCAATATCAAGGGTATGTTCGGTTACTTCTATCATTTTTGTTCTTTACACGCGCTCTATACGCACATATTTCGTGCAAAGTTACAACATTTTTTTTGCAATTGCAACATTTTTTTGCGGTTTTATCATTTTTTAAGGGTAGCATGCCACCTACTTATCTTTCCCGCAATATATTCCCTGAAGCCATCATCGCCGATTATTTCTATGTCGTCATATAGTCCCAAGACGAAGCGACCGACACCGAGATAACTGCATACGTCTGCCTTAAAGAGCCATCGTTTATCCGCCTGCTGCACGAAAGAGGCGGCGGATTCCGGATACTCTTCCAGCATCACATTATGCGAAAGCTGCCCCATTATAAGTGTTACCCGCATTGTCTCCTCCCCCGAGAAAGCAAAAAGATCGGTATAAGCCTGACGGTGTCTTTCACGATGTTGCCACTCATCATCCAACACTTCCACATCATCCATACGCGAAAGACGGAATGTCTTGTTCTTTCCCGATGCTATCTCATAACAACGCACGTCACGATTGTTGTTCATAAAAAGGAAGGGTTCAACAAGTCTGTCGGTAACGCTATGACTGCTTGGCGAGGAATACCCCACGATGCGAATCATACGTTGCATCTTTATCGCCTGATAGATGCTAGCCCTTATCGTTGTTGTCTTGCGCTGCAACACTTCGTCTTCCAAAATCTTGAAGTCATAGAAACGGTCCAGCTTCTGGTGCAGCGACTTGAGACGCGAAGATGACATGTCCGCATTCTCTATCAACTGGCGCATCAGCAGAGCCTCATCCTCAGAGAACTGTATGATATCAAAGAGTTTGGTGAAGAATTTGCTCGAACGGTCGATGGAATAGAAACGTCCGTGCTTCTCCACTTTGAAACCCGCCAGACGAAAGAAGTCTATGAAGTAATAGAAATTACGCCGGGAGATATCTGCCTTCTCGCATATTTCCTCCACGGTATAACTTCTATTCTGCGACAGCATAAGAAGAATGTCCAGTTCTCGTTTTAGGTGATCGTGACGCATAAAGAAAGGTTAGAGCAAAAAAGCAGCACAATTACAGAGTGTAATCATGCTGCTTCGTTTGTATCATTCGGTATTGGGTTTAGTCAATGATAAGATTCTCACCTGTCATGTCAGCAGGCTTCTCCAATCCCATGATGTGCAGGATTGATGGAGCAACGTCAGCAAGACGACCGTCCTTCACTGTTGCAGAGTTGTTGTCTGTAACATAGATGAATGGTACTGGATTGAGTGAGTGAGCGGTGTTAGGAGTTCCATCTGGGTTGATAGCGTTATCAGCATTACCATGGTCAGCAATGATGATTGCCTCGTAGCCTGTTGCCTTGGCAGCCTCAATGACATCCTTCACGCAGTTATCAACAGCATGAACAGCCTTAGCGATAGCATTGTAGATACCTGTGTGACCTACCATATCGCCGTTAGCGAAGTTCACTACGATGAAGTCATACTTATCTTCCTTGATAGCGTCAACAAGCTTATCCTTTACCTCGTATGCTGACATCTCCGGCTTGAGGTCGTATGTAGCAACCTTAGGTGAAGCTACGAGAACACGATCCTCACCTTCGTATGGAGCCTCGCGACCACCATTGAAGAAGAATGTAACGTGAGCATACTTCTC
>JAGHTW010000074.1 GCA_018065145.1 Candidatus Prevotella equi | reverse complement strand
TAAACACTCCAATGTTCCAAAGCGATGTGGAGTCTATGACACCAAGTCAGAAGGAACTGTTGCGGGCAGTCTGTCATGGAGAGAGGCAGTTGTCATCGGCATCGGTGCGTGAGAGGTATCGTCTGGGAAACCCGAACACATTCAACAAGAACAAGAAGATGCTTATTGATAAGGATATAATAGAGTTAGGGGATGATGGTTCACTGACAATCGTTGATCCGATGTTCAAGATATGGTTAGGGTAGCTTGGGGTCTTGTATAATTTTATTTCATACACTAAAGCAAGGGGGTCGTACAACGAGCCCCTTGTTTTTTTAATGTTGATGATTGTTTTTAGTTGTTGAAGCCGTAAGGCTGACGAGAATAAATAATGTCGGTAAGTTACGTTTTTGATGCTTTTGGTATATAGTATTGCCGCAGGGTGAGTGTATAATCTAAACAAGGAGGTATGATGAAGAAGAGATTCGTAGAAGGTTTTTATCTAGTGGAGCAGTGGTGCTACTTGGTTCCGGGTTCAAAGGATAAAGCTGTTCCTCTTCAAATCGGTAATCTGATTGAACAGACAGAAGAGTATGAAAGTTATGAAGTCACTGATTGTTTAATGGGATTCCCATGTACCATAAAGGTATATCTTGATCCGAATGTGAAACCAGGAGGTTCTAGAATGTTAGGACTGTATGGATGTGCAGAGATTCCCGAATACGATTCAGCGAGAAAAAACTTGTACGTCTTCGAGATTATTGACTGTAAGGAAAATTACCAGTTTGTCAAGAATATAAATGCCACGAGTTGTTGTCCGAATGATACTGATGCGGTACAAAATCTTTCCCATGAAACAGATCCTAAACTGACAGAAAGGACAGATGAGGAGACAGAAAAAGTCGCAGAACATAGGCTCTGCGACTTCTATTTTGCATCTCGCGGCGGAACTTTTTCAACTTACGTTTTGCAAGCAGATCGCCGTTTTTGCTTACACGTACGATTAGAGATTAGTTCCTTTTACCAAATGTAATACACTGAGATCGTCCTTATCTACTCCATATATTGTGAGATTGTTTCCATCGTCACTTAAAGTATAATCAAGTTTCAGTCCATCAAACATGCTATTATATCCAAAGAAATATATTTCTTTCTCCAAAACGGTATAATTAAATTGGTACCTTTCATTTTTTCTGTGGCTAGCTTCTTTTTGTCCTTCGCTTCCGTAACCAGTACCATCTTCTGAAAATTTCATAACGTATGTGCTACCTTCTTCGTTAATTACAGCAACCCATCGACCTACGATTGATGGTTTAGTTGCGTTATTTTCCTGAGTTTCATCATCATCACCGCAAGAGGTAAATGTTACAGAGATACCGAATACAAGAACGAGCATAATCATAATGCTCCAAAGTTTGTTTGTTTTCATTTTTTAAATTTTGATAAAAAAGAAGGAACGCGAACTTCCCGACGCTTATCCTTCTCTCAGGTACGACCAAGTAACCTTTGCTATAGATATGCACGGAGAAGTTCACGTTCCAAAGGGAACGTGAACTCACCGCTGCTTATTCTCATAGCTTCTATATTTGGTCGTTTAGAGAGAAGAGAACAAGAGCAGTTTGCTCAAGTATATGATAAAGTGTCGGACGGATTACGCATCACCTTCCGTAGTTAATAATTTGTTTGTTGATTAATACGTTGGTGAAGTGGCTGCACACATGGTGCACCGTCCTCGTGATTACTGATTTGTTTTGTCTGTTTCGTAGTGTCACTGCCTAAGCAAAGACTAATCTATTTTGATTATTTGTTTGACATTATGTTGTTTGTATCGAATTATTCTTTCGTAAAATCAAGGTCACGCTTGGATGGACATTCGCAAGTGAACTTGGTGTTACCCCAAACGATGTAACGACCACTCGCTTTCCAACGAGATTGGTTTCTGGCATCTTCACTCTTTCGGTAAAGTCTGATATAGTATAATCCTTGAATTCTTTCATTTTCTTTGAGATTTTGGAACACTATTTGATAGTTTGTCACGTCATCTAAGCGGTAACTCTCTAAAAAAACGAACGCAGAGTCAAATGAGCTTGAGCGATACCGAATACAGCAGAGAGTCGCAGCCTTCGGCTGCAAAGTTAATTATTTTTCTGCATATTTCAGCAGTTTTGAGCTCTAAATGCGTGATTTATATGAATTTTTAACTAAGACGTGCCGAAACGATACTTGATATTTGCAAATTAAGGTACGATTCGTTTTGTTATTTCAAGAAGCATTCTGCGGTAAAGGCCAGCGGCAGGAGGTCTTTTGCGCTGCTGAAGATGATGATGCCGTTCTGTCCGACAAGAAGGACGCGTAGGGGGTGTTTGTCGCGCAGTTCGTATTCGAGCATTACCTGACGGCAGGAACCGCATGGCGATACAGGGTCCGTGACGTATTCGCCCTTTGTGTCCCTTGCAGCGATGGCGATGGCGGTGATGGGTGTGGCGGGGTATTGTGCCTGCGACGAGAATATCGCCACACGCTCGGCACATAGTCCGTCGGGATAGACGGCATTCTCCTGATTGCATCCTCGCACCACGATGCCGTTGGCAAGGCGCAGTGCTGCGCCGACATGAAAATGGCTATATGGGGCATAGGACGCAGAGGTCATCTGTTGTGCCTCGCTGACGAGTTCACGGTCTTCTGCTGACAGTTCATCGAACTGCAATAGCTGGTAGTTTATGTTCAGTTCCTTTTTCATGCTGCAAATATAGCACTAATTTTTCAAACAAACAATATTTCTACGTCAAAAAAAAGAGTGGATCAGGATTGTTATTCCTCGATC
>JAGHTW010000230.1 GCA_018065145.1 Candidatus Prevotella equi | reverse complement strand
GGACGTGGCGGCTTCGGCGGAGGTGGCTTCGGCGGAGGACGATTCTAAAATTCATAATGCATAGTTCATAGTTCATAGTTCATAGTTCATAGTTCATAGTTCATAGTTCATAGTTTTATGATAGAAATAAGGCTGACGCTTGATGCGCCAGCCTTATTTTTTTTTCATCAGTATGACGCTCATGCGCCAAACCAATTATGCATTATGCATTATAAATTATGCATTAAAAACTACACAAGATGTGCGATGAGATCCTCACGCTCACCTGGGAGCATGTCAATAACAGGAATCTCAATCATTGTGTAACAACCAGGCTGCTGCTTCATAGAAGCGCGAGCAACGTTAACGAGCACCTGTGCTGTAAGAGCAGGGTTGTTAATCTTCATATTGAACTCGAAGAGCTGGTTGTGTGTCTTGCCAGATACACCCTTACGGGTAAGGTTTACACCGTGACCAACATCGTTGAGTGCATCAACGCTCTCTACCTGGAATACGTGTGTCTCATCAGAAGCGAAGTAAGGGTCAGCCTTGATAGCCTTTGTTACCTCTGCGAGGTCAGCACCCTCCTCCAGTTCTACATATACCATACGGCGATGGATGCCCTCACCTACAGGAATAGTCATTGAAAGAGCGTCCTTAACACCAGCCTTTGAGCGTACGCATACAGAGTGACCCATTGAACGTCCAGGACCGAAGTTAGTGTAAGAAAGTCCCTTTGGTGCGAGGCTCTGCATCAATGTGCGAACGATAGAGTCAGAACCTGGATCCCAACCAGCAGCGATAACAGCTACTGTACCATTCTTCTGACAGATAGGCATGAGAGCCTTGCGGTAATCAACGATAGAAGTATGTATGTCGAAAGAGTCAACGGTGTTGATACCCATAGCGAGAATCTTCTCTGCGAACTCCTGACATGAACGAGTTGGAGTTGCGAGGATAGCCACGTCAACGTCCTTCAGTTCTGTAATATCCTTTACTACGTCATAGTTAGTAAGCTCAAGAGGCTTATTCTCAGCACCGTTACGACGTACTACACCAGCAATCTCGAAGTCCTCAGAAGCCTCGAGTGCCTCAATGGTAAACTTACCAATGTTGCCGTAACCAACTACGGCTGCACGAATCTTTTTCATTTTGTTTGGTTGTTTGGTTGTTGTTTTATTTAGTTGTTTAGTCGTTTAGTTCTTAAATGAATGTATTGGAGCCGGGATACGACCGCCACGGTTCACAAAACGGTCACAAGCGAAAGTATTCACTGGCATGATTGGCGCATAGCCCAACAATCCGCCGAACTCCACAGTATCACCGACCTTCTTGCCTATAACAGGAATGATACGCACTGCTGTTGTCTTCTGGTTAACCATACCTATAGCGCTCTCATCAGCAATAATGCCAGAGATTGTTGTTGCAGAGGTATCTCCAGGAATGGCAATCATGTCAAGACCTACGGAACATACGCATGTCATCGCCTCCAGTTTCTCTATCGTCAAAGCGCCAGCGATGACAGAATCTATCATACCCTGATCCTCTGACACTGGAATAAAGGCACCCGATAGTCCACCAACGTATGATGATGCCATGACACCACCCTTCTTCACCTGGTCGTTAAGCATAGCGAGCGCAGCCGTTGTGCCAGGAGCACCAGCACGTTCTACACCCATACACTGCAGGATATCAGCAACGGAATCACCGATAGCAGGTGTTGGAGCAAGAGAAAGATCAATGATACCGAATGGTATTCCAAGACGCTTTGAAGCCTCCTGTGCTACAAGCTGTCCCACACGCGTAATCTTAAACGCTGTTTTCTTTATCGTCTCAGCAAGAGTCTCAAAGTTTGCGAGGCTCTCGCGATCCATCTGTTCCAATGCATATTTCACTACACCTGGTCCGCTGACGCCGACATTGATGATAGCATCCGCCTCACTCACGCCATGGAAGGCACCAGCCATAAACGGATTATCATCAGGTGCATTACACAGTACCACGAGTTTAGCGCAACCGAGAGAATCCTGCTCCTTTGTATATTCTGCCGTCTGCAGAATAATCTCGCCCATCAGCTTCACGGCATCCATGTTGATACCCGTCTTTGTAGAGCCAACGTTGATAGAAGAGCAGATACGATCTGTCTCAGCCATAGCCTGCGGAATAGAACGAATGAGCAACTCATCGCTCTTCGTCATACCCTTGCTCACGATAGCGCTGTAACCGCCGAGGAAGTTTACGCCAACCTCCTTTGCTGCCTTGTCCAGAGTCTTAGCAATCTGCACGTAGTCAGCAGGTATCTTACAGCACGCACCACCCACAAGTGATATAGGAGTGATGGAGATACGCTTATTCACGATAGGAATAGCGAACTCCTTGCTTATCTCCTCACCCGTCTTGACGAGGTCACGTGCCAACGTAGTAATCTTATTGTATATCTTTTCGCAAGTAACGTCCAACGACTTATCTGCACAGTCCAGCAGACTGATACCCATCGTTATCGTTCTCACGTCCAGATTCTCCTGCTCGATCATCTTGTTTGTCTCGAGCACTTCGGAAATATTAATCATTCAAATTGAAAATTGAAAGTTGAAAATTGAAAGTTTATATACGGTGCATCTTGTCGAAGATATCCTCCAGCTGACACTTCACCTGCACTCCCATGCCGTCACCAATCTTAGCCAGTTCCGTTGCAACCTGTTCGAAGGCGGTATTACAACGACTCATATCAACGATCATCATCATATTAAAATAATCCTGTACGATAGTCTGCGAAATATCCAGAATGTTAATCTGGCTGTCAGCAAGGTACGTACACACCTTTGCTATGATACCCACGGTATCTTTACCCACTACGGTTATAATTGCTCTTGTCATGTTTTTGTATATATTATATATAATGTGTGCAAAGTTACATATAATTTTCGTAACAACAAAAGAAAAAGAAGAAAAATCGCCTAAAAGTAACCATACAAGTACAATTTTACTCCTAAATGACAATATTTTGATACAACTTATAACACAATGCTACCAAATTATAGCTAAATTATTACTTTTTGTCAATTATTTTGTGATTATTTTGATATTTTGTCATTATTTTCTTGCGCAATCAAACAATTTGTACTATCTTTGCACCAGAAAACTTACAAAAAGAAAGCAAACACAAACACAAAAAGAAAGCAAAAGCAAACACAAACACAAAAAGAAATAGGTTTTACAATGGCTTACATTAATTTAAAAGGACTTATTGACAGTCGTGATGCTGTCAATAAGTGGATGGAGCGGTTTGGTGTCCGCTTCGGAGTGTACAAGAATGGTGTGTTCAACGAACAACTGTTTCCGTTTGATTCTATCCCAAGAGTCATTTCAAAGAAAGACTGGGATTATCTTGAGGCGGGATTGCAGCAGCGTGTAAAGGCGTTGAACATGTTCCTGTGGGACATTTACCACGATAAGAATATCATCAAAGACGGCGTTGTGCCTGAGGAATTCGTATATTCCAGCAAAGGCTACATGCCAGAATGCGAGGGCGTGAGTCCTGTCGGCAAGGTGTATGCACATATTGCTGGTATAGACCTTGTTGAGGGCAAGGACGGTAAATGGTATGTCTTAGAGGATAACCTCCGCATACCAAGCGGAGCGTCATATCCTATGATAGCGCGCAAGCTGTGCCGTAAGGTTTCGCCTTCTACTTTTTCCGATAATTCTGTTGCAGAGAACCGCGACTACAGCGAGCTTCTCCGTACCATGATGGACGACATGTGCGTTGATGGTGGCATGAAGGTAATCCTTACGCCAGGCCGTTACAACTCCGCATTCTTCGAACATTCATACCTTGCAGAGAAGACGGGCGCTACATTGGCATACCCGGGAGACTTATTCGTTGAGGACGACAAGGTATATTACGCAGGAATGTTCAAGGAGAAGCGCCTCGTAGGTGCGATATACCGTCGCGTATCTGACGAATACATGGATCCTCTTACTTTTGAAGCATCATCATTGCTTGGTATTCCTGGCGTAATGCAGGCATACAAGGCTGGTAACGTAGCACTGATAAATGCTATCGGCAATGGTGTTGCCGATGACAAAGGCATATATTACTTCGTTCCTAAGATGGTGAAATACTATCTCGGTGAAGAGAGCATCCTGCAGAATGCGCCTACATACCTGCCATATTATGAAGAGGACAAGGCGTATGTGCTTGCGAACCTTGAGAAACTGGTAATAAAAGACGTCAGCGAAGCAGGCGGTTACGGAGTAATGTTCGGCCGTGATATGAATGAGAAGCAGCTTGCAGAGATGCGTCAGCTCATAAACGATGAGCCACGCCGCTGGATTGCACAGGAAGTGATTGACTTCAAGGACCTTGAGTTGCTGGAAGGCGATGAGGTTGTGGAGCGTAAGGCAGACCTGCGTGCCTTCGTTGTCACAGGAAAAGAAACGAAAGTATGGAAGAGTGGTTTGACGCGATTCTCACGCAACCCTGACTCTTTCGTTGTAAACTCCAGCCAGGGCGGTGGTTTCAAGGATACATGGGTAATGATAAAGTAATACGACTAAACGACAAAACAACTATGATAATATCAGCAAACAAAGCCAACCGTCTGTATTGGTTGGGACGATATGTAGAGAGAGTATATATGACGCTACACCTGTTGCGTCGCGTTTATGACAAGATGATTGACGGACAGCCAGAGGACTACGAGAGTTTCTGGCAGAAGCTTGACATGACGGACAGTTATGCATCAACAAGCGAGTTCACACTTGGCATGATGTATGACGACAAGAACCCAAGTTCTCTGATGTCATCACTCAACAGTGCTATGGACAATGCCATAATGCTGCGCGAGGACATTAAGTCTGAGACAATGTCATACATAGAAATGAGTATTGCACTGATGAAGAAATACCGTAGTGAGGCAATGAGCAACATCACCAACCTCCAGTCCGTCACCGACTGGATGCTTGCCTTCGGCGGTTCCGCTGCACAGCGCATTGACGACCCTAAGGTACTGAGTCTCATTGCTATCGGTCAGAAGACAGAGAAAATCGATATCATGCTTCGATTCTGCTATTGCTACGACCGCATTGCAGCACAGTATTACATCCTGCGCAACTGGGCAAAGGAATGGCCAGAGCTTCTCGATGAGAACATCGACGCTCAGATAGTAGAGATGTTGAAACCTGAGAACTACAAGGACGCCGACGAGGAATTCCGTTGGAGATTATGCAAGTTTATTAACACAGTAGTGAGGGCATAAATTGACTTTACAATACGAATATATAACGCGCGTCGTGTTCAATCCTAGCATTGGACAACACAATATACAGCTTAGATGCCTCCCTGCCAGGGAGACATTCCAAAAGGCTGTAAGCGAGACGTTCACCATTAGTGAATGTTTCTGGCATGGGGAAGGATTGGACGGGTTCGGCAACAGGATAATATCGGGAGGCACACGTGAGCGACATGCCACATTGGAGTATATTTGTCGTGGCACAATCAAGCAATCAACATACTGCATTCCCGATGCGGAACCACACCCAATCTTCTCCCTTCCGTCAGAAGAACGCTTTGATGTACTTGAAGATATCATCAGCGAGGCGAAGGCACTGCATGGTCTCGACGCACCGCTTGCCGTAATGCATTACGTGCATCGCTTCATGACCTATCGCCCTGGAACAACGGACATCAACACTTCCTTGCGTGATGTCATAGCAATGCGTCAGGGTGTATGCCAGGACTATGCTCACCTGATGGTAGAGATATGCCGCAAGGCGGGATTACCGGCGCGTTATGTCTGCGGACTGATGATTGGCGAGGGCGCCACACATGCTTGGGTAGAGGTTCATGACGGTCAGTGTTGGTACGCCTTTGACCCTACTAACGATACCGCCATAGCCACTGGCTACATAAAGTTAGCTCACGGACGCAACGCTAACGACTGCCCCGTAAGCAGAGGCACGTACATTGGCAACACATTGCAGCGAACAATAGTGAGCGTTAGTGTAACTTTTCCACAAACGACTAAACAACATAAAAGATGATCAAAACAATTGTAAACACAGAACTGCCGCTGGCAGAGCGACTGCTCGTTCGCAAGAACGTGATATCGCATGGCAACGGCAAGAAACGCTTCTGTATCGTCACGGGAACACACGGTGACGAACTGGAAGGACAGATGGTGTGCTACGAGATGGCACGCTTGGTACAACAGAACATCGACAAACTTGACGGCACGGTAGAAATCTATCCTTCATTGAACCCACTGGGTATTGACACGATACAGCGAGGCATTCCAAACTTTGACCTTGACATGAACCGCATCTTCCCTGGCAGCGAGCACGGAACGATGGCAGAGCAGACAGCATTCCGTATCTGCGAGGATCTGAAGGGAGCAGACATGGTGCTGGACATTCACTCGTCCAACCTCTATCTGCGCGAGTCACCACAGGTGCGTATCAATGTTCTCAACGAAAAGGAGCTGGTGCCGATGGCAGAACATCTCGGCGTTGACTTCATCTGGGTGCACGACGCCGCAACGGTGCTCGAGGCAACACTCGCCCACTCGCTCAATTCAACAGGAACACCATGCCTTGTTGTTGAGATGGGAGTGGGACAGCGTATCAACCACGGCATGTGCAACCACCTCGTAGAGGGTATCTTCAACCTGATGAAGGAGATGGGAATGTGGACTGGCGACGTAAAAGAGATGCAGTCAGGCATAGTGTGCAAGGGCGACCATGTAGAGTTCCTTAATGCAGAGTGTTCGGGAGTATTCCTGACAGAGCTTCGCACCGGCATCAACGTCACCAAAGGACAGTCCATAGGACAGATTGTCAATGCCTTGACGGGTGAGATTCTCAGCGATGTCAAGTCACCTGTTGATGGTTTCTTATTTACTATTCGTGCTTATCCAATTGTTTATGAAGGCTCGCTGATGGCGAGAATATACCATGCGTAAAGAGATATTATTCCAGATGAAGTCCACCTACCGTGACGACTTCAAGATAGAGGGCTACCACTTCGGTAGCGGTGAGAAAACAGCGTGTATTGTTGGTCCGATGAGAGGCGACGAGGTACAGCAACAGTATATCTGTTCGCAGATAGTCCGCGAACTGCAGGCAATAGAGGCAAAGGGTGGCATAGCCGATGGCAAGAGCATCCTCGTGATACCGTCATGCAACCCATCGTCAATGAATGTAGGTCGTCGTTTCTGGGCAATGGACGGTACGGACATCAACCGTATGTTCCCTGGCTATGACAAGGGCGAGACGACACAGCGCATTGCAGCAGCGGTGTTCAAGAGCCTTGAGGGTTTCAAATACGGCATGCAGTTAGCTTCGTTCTATGTGCCAGGCGAATTCGTTCCACACATCCGCATGCTGCGCACCGGTTACGAAGACATCAAGTCGGCAGAGCTCTTCGGCATGCCATACGTCACCACGCGTGAGCCATTGCCATTTGACACCACGCTCCTAAACTACAACTGGCAGATATGGAACACCTCTGCCTTCAGCGTCTATGCAGGACAGACGGATTCTATAGACGTAGAAGACTCACGACTGGCAACCGAGGCAGTGCTGCGATTCCTCTCCGGCATCGGAGCGATAGACTATTCGCTGACGATACCAGGCTACGAGTCGCTGACTCTCAACGAAGAAAACCTCGTAACGCTGACGGCTCACCATGCGGGTATATACGTCCGCAAACGCAAGGCGGGCGACATGGTAAAGGCGGGCGAAGTACTTGCCACCATACTGCACCCTTACGACGGTCATGTACTCGAAGAAATACGCTGCGAACAAGACGGCATCGTATTCTTCTCACACCACAGGCCACTCGTACTGCAGAACGCTTTACTATACAAGGTTGTGGTGTAATCAACGCGAAAGCGGCATAGTCTGAAAAAGACTATGCCGCTTTTTATTGTTTCAATATCGTCGAGTGTTAGATACTTAACAACACTGTGTTCGTGCCTCAACAATGCTGTGTTAGTTATTCAATAATACAGTGTTAGTTGCTTAACAATGCTGTGTTAGTTGCTTAACAACGACACTGTATGCCAATTATTTGCCTGTAAACTTTATCCTTCCGACGTAGAGCAGGAGTATGATATTCATCATAAGGGCGTAGATGATTGCTGGTATTGCGATGATGCCACTATTGAAGATGAACGGACTGGATGCTACGGCTATTGCTTGTGCAGCGTTCTGCATGCCTACCTCTATGATGATGGTGCGTTGCTCACGGTCGTTGAGTCTTGTGAGGCGTGTGGCACAGTATGCTACCACGATGGCAAGGATGATAAGGGCGGTGACGCATGTGCCGAGCAACGAGAAGTTATCGATGATGGTCTGCCTGTGCTGCACGAAGAAGATACCGGCAAGGAGCATGAGCGCTGGGAAGGCGAGTTTTGAGAGTACTCGCTCTATCTTTGCTGCCGCATTGTGCCAGTAGTGGCGCACAGTGATACCCAGGATGATTGGCACAAGCATCGTTACGAGGTTCTGCGCCAACAGGTTACCAACAGGCAGGGTAACGCCTACTGCCTCGCCAACGGCAGAGGTGGTGTATTGCATGATGGCAGGGACGGTAAGCAGTGTGATGATGGAACTGAGGGCTGTCAGCGACACAGAGAGTGCTACGTCGCCCTTTGCGAGCATCGAGAAGATATTGCTGCTTGATCCGCCTGGACAACAGGCGATGAGCACCATGCCGATAAAGAACTCTGGCGGCAAGGCGAATGCTGTCGCAAGGGCAAAGGCTATAATTGGAAGAACTATAAGCTGTCCGCAGAGTCCTACGAGGACTGCTTTAGGACGCTTTGCTATCAAAAGAAAATCCTGAGGCTGCAATGTCAGACCCAAGTCAAACATCAGCAGCGTCAGGATTGGTAATACTATAAAAATGCTATTCATGTTTACTTTATTGTATGAAACGAGCTGCCGTCGAAACAGTGTGTGCAGACTTTACACTTAGGAAGTCCTATGGCTTCAACGATGGTCTCAAGCTTAGAGAACTTCAGTGTGTCGATGTTCAGACGCTTTGCTATCTCTGCTACCATTGCCTTGTACTCTGGTGAGTCTGTCGTAGCGTATGCCTTAAGGCGCTCCTCTGGTATCTCGATGCTTTCGGTAGAATGGGCGTCGGCAAGCATCGTGGCTTCCTTCTTACCTGTCTCAAAGTCCATGATGACACGGCGTGCGATGAGCTCTAACTCGCTCTTGCTTGCAGAGAAGTTAATGAAAGGACAGCCCCATATCAATGGTGGGCAGGCGATACGCATGTGTACCTCCTCAGCGCCGAGGTCTTTCAGTACCTTTGTATTCTCGCGCAACTGTGTACCGCGTACGATAGAGTCGTCGCAGAAGAGGCAGCGCTTTCCCTCGAGCATCGCCTTGTTAGGGATGAGTTTCATCTTTGCCACGAAGTTACGGGTGTTCTGGTTTGTTGGCATGAAGCTGCGTGACCATGTAGGTGTATATTTAGAGATACAACGCTGATAAGGCACCTTGTGACCAGCAGCGTAGCCTGTTGCCATGCCAAGACCAGAATCTGGTATTCCGCCTGCGCTATCTACCTCCGTTGTATCCTCCTGTCCCATGACGTAACCGGTCTGGTAACGCATCTCCTCTACGTTCTTTCCCTCGTAGAACGATGTTGGGAAGCCGTAGTATATCCAGAGGAATGAGCATACCTGCATCTCTTTCTCTGCAGGGCGCAGCACTTCCATCTTGTCAGCGGTAAGGCGTACTATCTCACCAGGACCAACATAGTGTTCTATCTCGTAACCGAGGTTAGGGAATGCTGTTGACTCTGACGTTGCTGCCATGGCGCCGTCCTTCTTACCGATAACGATAGGAGTACGTCCCCAGAAGTCACGTGCTGCGATAACCTCGTTCTCGGTGAGGATGAGCATTGAACAAGAACCCTTGACGGTCTTATATACGTTCTCAATACCCTCAACAAAGTTCTTTCCCTTGATGATAAGGAGGCCGATAAGCTCGGTAGGATTGATTCTACCAGAAGAGAACTCTGAGAGGACCATGTTCTCGTTGAGCAGCTTCTCTGCTATTTCTTCGGCGTTGTTTACCTTTGCTACGGTAACGAGTGCGAAGCGTCCGAGGTGTGAGTTCAAGAGGAGTGGCTGCGCATCGGTGTCAGAGATAACGCCGATACCCTGCTCGCCAAAGAACTTTGGCAGTTCATCCTCGAACTTCGTACGGAAGTAGGAGCTTGAAAGGTTATGGATGGAACGCTTGAAGCCTCCCGTCTCACTGCTGAATGTTGCCATACCGCCTCGCTTTGTGCCGAGGTGTGACTGATAATCAATGCCGTAGAAGAGCTCCTCTACGCATCGCTTGTGTTGTATTGTTCCAAAGAAACCGCCCATGGTTCAAATTAAAAATTAAAAATTGAGAATTGAAAGTGTTATCTCAATTCCCAATCCGTGTATATATTTTTATCCGTAAATAATCTTACCGTTCTCGTCTGTGTTCTCTGGTATGAAGCTCTTGTTGTACTGTGTCATACCACGGAGAGACATACCCATGTTAGAGAATCCACCATCGTGGAAGAGTGTCTGCATGGTTACCTTCTTTGTAAGGTCAGAGAACATTACGATACAGTAGTCAGCACACTCGTCAGCGCTAGCATTGCCAAGTGGTGACATACGATCAGCGTAGTCAAGCATACCGTCAAAGCCCTTGATGCCTGAACCTGCTGTTGTCATTGTTGGCGACTGTGAGATACAGTTCACGCGAACGCCCTTCTCACGGCCGTAGATATAGCCGAAGCTACGTGCGATAGACTCAAGGAGAGCCTTGGCATCTGCCATATCATTGTAGCCAAAGAAGGTACGATGGCTTGCAACGTATGTGAGCGCGAGGATAGAACCGCAATCTGCGATAGCATCAAGCTTCTTTGCCACCTGAATCATCTTGTGGAAAGAGATTGCTGAGATATCAAGAGTCTTGTCAAGGAAACCGTAGTCGAGATCATCGTAGGTACGCTTCTTACGCATATTGACAGACATTGCGCATGAGTGTAACACGAAGTCTATCTTGCCACCGAGCTTCTCCACTGCTTCCTTGAAGAGGTTCTCCAAGTCTTCTACGCTTGTTGCGTCAGCTGGTATAATTACAGCATTTGTCTTTTTTGCCAATTCGTCAATTGTTCCCATGCGGCATGCCACCGCTGTGTTTGTGAGCACAATCTGTGCACCTTCTTCTACAGCGCGCTCTGCTACCTTCCATGCGATAGACTGGTCGTTGAGAGCACCGAAGATGATGCCGCGCTTGCCTTTAAGTAAGTTGTAAGCCATTTGTTTTTTCTTTGCGTTAATATGATTTTTCTCCTAATTCGGTGCAAAATTACTACTTTTCTGCGAAACTGCCAAATAATTGTTGCTATTTTATTAAGATAGGAGGTGGCAAAGGAAGTGTCTCGTCCTGTGTATCAACAGAAGAAGCGAAGTTCTTTATACCACGAGCAGACAATGGTTTGGCAATGCTTGGCGCATCAAAATCAACGAAACGATTATAGTCTTCTGTCTTTGTCAGGTCACATGAGAAACTGGTTCCGAACGCTTCGCGCATGATACGCTTGTATATCATTACTCTTGAAGGAGCATTGAAAAAATCATTTCCTGACTTCAGCGTCTCGTTCATCATGCTTTGCAGCGTAGGACGGTAGAAATTCTTCGGGAAGACATTTGCACCCTCATACCAACAGAGGTTTTCGCTGTCATAACGATGCTGCGCATCATGAACGAGAGGAGCAAAGAAACAATAGTCTTCCACGTCGTGTTTATACACATCGTACGTTTTCTTCACTGTTCCTATCTGCTCTGTAAGCCTGTCATACTTTGTACCTATCTGGTTTGGCTCGTAATGTATGTTCATAAAGAGACCATGTTTACGCGCTGCATAGTACTGCTTCACATCACTGGCTGTTGCATCAGTAAGGTAATGGTATTCATCGGCTAACTTTGCTATGCCGTGACCAACAACCTCATGCTGCACGAGCAAAGGAAGTAGTTTCTCGTTTGACATCTTATCCGTCTTGGCATAGACGGGAATGTATGACAGAGAGAAACCTGACGGTATGGAATCGGTAACGGTAGTATCGGCACTGAGCATCGTTATGCCAGCATATTTATCGCTGTTCAGGAAGACGATATACATGGCGCGGTTCATATTGACAATATTATTGCTTAATGCCTTGGCACCATACTTCAACACATTGATGGAATCGCCGTAGATGGTTGTGCTATTGCCTCCAACAAGATGAGTGGAGAAGGCGGTATTGCCTTTCGTTGTCGTCACGCCATTGTCCGTTGACACTGCCGTAATCTCATAGATATCAATATACTGACGCAGCGAGGTCATTGGTTCGTAAGCAAAGAGCGCATCAATGATTTTCTGCGTAGCGCTACGGTATGTACCATCACTGAGAGCTTTCTTTGTAAAGCCATCGCCCATGATGACAACAGGGTATCCCTTTCCTGCCGTATGACGCTGCAACTGTGTCACGACAGCCTCATCAAGCGGTGTCACTTCTTCTGGTTTGCCGTCATCGGGAAGGTGAATATCATCAACTCCTGCACATGAAGCAAGGAGAAGCAACATGCACCAAATTGCATTTTTTATCATTAGTTTCATAACAACTCTGTTTTATTATTACTTAGCATGAGCTAAAGACCATGCGTATCCTTTTTCTTTATTGTATCCTGAGAGAATGTCAACGCCCTCGGAACGCGCTGAGGTGAGACAGTTCTTGAGATCATCCGTTATGCCTTCACCAGTATATTTCAATAGTGCTTCTTTCTTTGTCCACAAGAGAGTGAACTGAAGGTCACTATCCTCCGCATCGTCTATGCTCAGCAGCTCTTCCTCGCTCATACAATATTCCGCAAGTTGCTGCTTATAGCGACCGAGACATTCCACATCAATGCCGACTTCGCCCTCATCACTTACCACACAAGCAACGGCATGCTTGCAATGTGACATATTGAACGAGAGTTTTTTCACGTTCTCTTCATCGGATGATGACGGCATATCAGCAGAGAAATGCATGACAGGCTTCCCGTGTTCGCCCTCAACGAATGATGGTTGAAGGGGAATATCGAAATCCTCGCGCAGTATATCGCAAAGCAAGGAATACGACATGGCACACTCTCGCTTTCCGTTTAAGAACTTGAACAACATCGCCTTTTCCCTTCGCCACTCGGGTAACGACGATATCAGTTCGGCAAGAGCATCGCCATCAATGGACATATCATCTATAATGCGGTACTTTATCATACGAATGAGGCATAAACGATAGTATGTTTACATCTTTACGGATACGGCATTTCCCTTATAAGCCACGTTCTTATTTGCTGCACCGGCAACGCGAACATTAAAGTTACGCTGCGTCAGCATTCCATCAAAGCGACCATTGCGCTTACCGATGGTAAGAGTCTTGCTCTTATCGTTCCATTTCATTTCTATTGTGCTATATGCTCCCTTCTCGTAATTGTAGTTATCACCCTCATCTTCGTATAGGGTAAAGGTAGCATCAGCACCTGGATAGATAACGACATCAAGGTTATCCCATTTCTTCTCGTTAGAATACTGCACTTCAGGTCCATAGACAATCAGCGATCCTGCCTTGACATACAGTGGCGAATGCGCTATCGGCGCCTCTGCCTTGATAGTCTGACCACCGTCAAGGACTGCATTTGTCCAATAGTCATACCACTTTGTTCCGGCAGGGAGATAGACATCATACTGAGGTGTCTTATTCCAACCATTCTGAGACACTTCCTTTCCATCACCATCTGTTGATGCAGAAGGTGCATTCCAGCCCGTCATGGCATCTGACTTAACAATCTGTTCCTGAGTATATAACGCATTTACGACAGGACACACAAGGATATTATGTCCGAACATAAACTGTCTGTTGTTATTCCATGTGTTTTTATCCTTTGGGAAGTCCATGAAAAGGGCGCGCATATACGAATCGTCATTCTTGCTTACCTGCCATGACATACTATATATATATGGTAAGAGACTATAACGCATCTTTATTGCATTGAGAAGCGCGTCATACACTGGTTCGCCTGCCTTACCATAGTGATATATTTCACGATAAGCCTCTGTACCATGACTGCGCATCATTGGGCACCACTGACCGAACTGCATCCATCTTACATACAACTCCTGGAACTGTGGGTTATGTTCCACCTTACCATCACCGTATTTACCTCTGTAAGAACCAGCAAAGAAACCGCTGATATCGGTATTTACGTTAGGGTTTGCTGTCAGTGTATAGTTCAGACAGATAGGCACTTGCTTGCGGAACGCATCCCATGACGAGTTAACGTCGCCACTCCATGTATTGGCACCAGTGCGCTGCTGTCCTGCGAAGTAACTACGGGTGAGGATAAAGACACGTTTGGTGCTATCTACGGCACGCTGATGGTCATATACGCCCTTGACAGTCATGTAAGGGAATAGGTTTCTCACAGAACGGTAAGAACCCATCGCACACATTCCGTCAAGATCGGAGTCTTTATAGCTGTGATGGTCAGGGTCAGTAGAGTCCATCCACCAACCATCAACGCCCATCTTATGCATATTGCTGAGATATTTCCAGTAGATATCACGCGCATCCTTAGAATACGCGTCATACACCTTCACACCGCTTGGGTAATCCATGCGTGGTGGCCACATAGGGAGTCCGCTCTGAGGCCATGTCTCGAAGTTGAAAAGAAGGTTCTTATCCTGTAATTCCTTGAACTGTTTTGTATGAGGACCAAACGATGCCCAGATGCTGATATGGAACTTTGCATTACGCTTATGCACCTCATCAATCATCTGTTGAGCATTCTTAAAGTCTGGATTGATGAACTCCATGGCATTCCATGTATAGTTACTGCCCCAATACTGCCAGTCCTGTATGATGCCATCGAATGGTACTCCGAGCTTGCGGTAGGTACGCACAACATCCAACAGCTGCGCACTGCTTTCGTATCGTTCGCGACTCTGATGGAAACCGTATGTCCACAGCGCCAGCATAGGAACCTTTCCAGTAAGGTAACGCATTGCCTTTATGACACCATCAGCGTTCTTTCCGTACATGAAGTAATAGTCTATCTTCTTGCCTACCTCACTTGTCAACGACAATTCGCCTCCCCTACCCTCTTCAGGTGTTACGAGATGCGTTGGAGAATAGTTATCCCAATACACGCCATAGCCCTTTATAGACTGATAGAAATGCGCATAATCCTCAAGGTTTGACTGTTCCATCCTACGATTCTCACCGCGCTGGCTCATCTTTCCATTCTGCAACAGTCCCACACCGTATATGCCCTCATCGGCATCTACGTTAAACCCAGTGCTGACCTTATAAGTTCCTTTATCCGGACCACTTTCTATCGTACTGAAACCCTGTGATTTCTCTTCCGTCAACAGATTACCTTTCGCATCATAGAAAGCCACAAGTCCCTTTTCTACCTTAACAGTCAGCTCTGATGACTGATAAACCACGGCATCGCCTTCATTCTTCTTTGTCACCTTTACCTTCTGTGGTTTTGCAATGACAACGAGCGACGAATCCGTTACCGCCTTACCATTGTCCTTTACTATCCTAACGGTGTTAGGAGTGAAGAACTGTACAGATTGAGCAAGCGCCACACTGCTGAACAGTGCGGCGCTTATTGATATGATAGTTTTTTTTATCATCAGATTATATCCAAATTAATGAATAGTAAATGGTAAATCTTCAAATAGTAAATTCCTATTACTTCTTATCTTCTGGAGCCTTACCGATAAGTTCCATGAACTCATCAAGCTTAGGAGTGATGATAATCTGTGTGCGGCGGTTCTTTGCCTTACCTGCAACAGTAGCATTATCAGCAACAGGATTGTATTCACCACGACCACCAGCTGTAAGACGCTTTGGGTCAACACCGTACTTTGTCTGCAGACACTGTACTACGCTTGATGCGCGAAGACAAGAGAGATCCCAGTTGTTACGGATGTTTGTTGAAGAGATAGGCACATTATCGGTGTTACCTTCAATGAGAACATCATAATCCTTGTAGTCCTTGATGATCTTAGCAATCTTTGACAGTGTTACGGCAGCAGCGTCGCTGATTTCATAACCACCGCTCTTGTAAAGCATATTGTCAGAGAGTGAGATATAAACAACGCCCTTCAATACCTGTACGTCAACGTCCTTCTTGTCGTCATTGGTGAGGGTACGTGTGAGGTTGTTTGTCAGTACCATGTTAAGAGAGTCGCTCTTAGACTTCACCTCAACAAGATGACGGATATACTGGTTAGACTCATTAATCTGGTCAACAAGCTTTGTGATGTTTACGCTTGTAGAGTTAGCGTTATGAAGGCTCTGCTCCAGGCTCTTCTGCAATGCTGCATTATTTCCCTGACAAGAAGCGAGCTGATCCTGCAATGCGTTGATGCGGCTATTTGCAGCAGCGAGCTCCTCACGAGCATTCTGATACTTACTTGTAAGATCCTTGTTCTCTGCCTGGCAGTTATCAAGGTCCTTCTTGCTTGCACAGCTATTGAATGCAAGACAACCAGCTACGAGAGCTGCAACGAATAATACTTTTTTCATAATTCTTATGATTTTAATGGTTTATAATTCTATTTTGTTTAACACTCTTTCCCCTATGACGGACAAAGGGTGCCATGAGTTGCATACGTTAAGTTTCTTTAACCTTATGAAAGACCTGTTATCTCTCCGTCAACGATGTCTATTCGCTCTGCCTGTGGAGACTTTGGCAGTCCCGGCATACGCATGATATCACCCGCAATAGCCACAATCATCTCTGCACCGGCACTGATAACGAAGTCGCGTATGGTGAATTCGAAATTCTCTGGCACACCATACTGCGTCGCATTGTCTGAGAAAGAATACTGTGTCTTAGCGATACAAACAGGGAAGCCTGCATATCCAAGCGCTTCTATCATCTTCAGCTTTGTCTCTGCAGCAGGAAGGAATGTCACATTAGCGGCGCCATAGATATTTGTTGCCACCTTCTTCACCTTTGTCTTCACATCATCGCCATCGCTATATGTGAACTGCACATTCTGTGAAGGATTGTTTGCGATAGTATCCACAACGACATTTGCCAGTTCCACTGCGCCATCGCCACCTTCCATGAATGCGTTATTCTCAGCGAATGGTACTCCGAGCGCCTTACAGTGCTCACGAACGATATTCATCTCCTCGTCGGTATCGAAGGCATAGCGGTTGAAGCAAACGACAACGCTCTGTCCCAGTCCCTGAAGATTTCGCACATGTTTATCCAGGTTCTTAAAGCCTTCCTGCAATCCTGCGGCATTAGGCTTCTTGATATCCTCCTGTGCCACGCCACCATGCATCTTCAGTCCCTGTGTAGTAGCCACGATGACGGTAAGCTTTGGATTAAGTCCCGCCTTACGACACTTGATATTGAAGAATTTCTCTGCGCCGAGGTCAGCACCGAAGCCTGCCTCTGTTATAACATATTCACCGTATGTCATTGCTGTACGCGTTGCGATAACGGTATTACAGCCATGTGCGATATTAGCGAAAGGTCCTCCGTGCACGAATGCAGGAGTATTCTCCGTTGTCTGTACGAGATTAGGGTTAAGGGCATCCTTCAGCAATGTGCAGATAGCACCTGTTATACCCATCTCCTTAACGGTGAACGCACTGCCGTCATGACGTATTCCGAGGAGGATATTATCTATGCGGCGACGCAAGTCGTCCATATCCTTTGCGAGACAGAGTATAGCCATAATCTCTGATGCTGGTGTAATATCGAAACCACTCTCCATCACCACGCCGTTTGTGCGAGGTCCCATACCTGTTACGATACTGCGGAGGTTACGATCGTTCACGTCCAGCACTCTCTTCCACAGCACTGTCTTCAGCGAGAATCCCTCTGCCTGATGCTGATAGATATAGTTATCCAGCAATGCTGATATCATATTATGTGCAGAAGTGATGGCATGGAAGTCGCCAGTGAAGTGAAGGTTTATCTTTTCCATTGGCAACACCTGTGCATATCCGCCACCTGCAGCGCCGCCTTTCATGCCAAAGCAAGGACCGAGTGAAGGCTCGCGCAGTGCAAGGACTGCCTTCTTGCCTATCTTTGCAAGGCCGAGAGCAAGACCGATAGACACTGTTGTCTTACCGATACCAGCCTTTGTTGGCGTGATAGCGGTAACGAGTATCAGGTTACTCTTTGATACCTTGTCCTCATCAATGGATGTATATGGCACTTTTGCAATAAACTTTCCGTATGGTTCCAGCATATCGTCTGTTATGCCGATAGTCTTTGCTACTTCGTTGATAGGAAGCAACGTTGATTCATGTGCAATTTCAATGTCTGTCTTCATTAGATTAAATTTGGTGTTTAGGTTTATAAGGGCACAGAATGCCCACTTATCGTATTGTAATATTTTGTGCAAAGATAATAAATTAATTCTTTATCACAAAATAAAACACGTTGTAAAGAGAAAAAAAGTGTAAAATAACATAAAATCATCACTATTTGTTTGTGTATGTATAAATAATGTAGTACTTTTGCATTATGCAATATATACTACACGCGCCAAAAGGCGTCAACAACGAAATAAATCTGCCAGCATCAAAAAGCATCTCCAACCGCGCGTTGGTGATAAATGCTTTGGCAGGAAACACAACACATCCAGAGAATCTTAGTCACTGCGACGACACCGATGTAATGGTGGCGGCGCTGGAGAACATGCCTTACGAGATAAACATCAAGGCAGCGGGCACCGCTATGCGTTTTACCTCTGCACTGCTTTCCGTAGGCACTGGCGAACATGTCATAACCGGTACCGAGAGAATGAAGCACCGTCCTATATCCGTCCTTGTGGAAGCGCTGCGTCGTCTTGGCGCAAGCATAGAATACATGGAGGAGGATGGTTTCCCACCGCTGCGCATCCGTGGCAGAAAGATAGAAGGTGGTCATCTGGACATTGCCGGCAATGTCTCTTCGCAGTATATCTCTGCACTGCTGATGATTGGTCCTGTGATGACAAATGGTCTCACGTTGCACCTCACGGGTAAGATTATCTCACGCCCTTACATCGACCTGACGATATGCACCATGCAGGAATTCGGTGCTGACGTGGAATGGCTCGACTCTTCTACTATTGAGGTGAAGCCTTGTCCTTACAAGGCGGTGCCGTTCTTTATCGAGAACGACTGGAGCGCTTCTTCCTATTGGTACGAGATTCTCGCCCTCCTTGCCCGCCAACAGTCTGAGGATAACGAGATACGCCTGCCAGGACTGATGGACGGTTCTCGTCAGGGTGACTCTGCAATACGCTATATCTACAGCATGTTGGGTGTGAAGACCATCTTCGAGACAAAGGAAAAGCTGAAGCCTACTACCGTAACGCTGAAGGCACAGAATAGAACTCTGCCACGCTTTGACTTCGATTTCCTCAACCAGCCTGACCTTGCGCAGACAGTCGTGGTGACAACGGCGCTGTGCGGCATACCATTCCGTTTCACTGGCTTGCAGACGCTACGCATAAAGGAGACGGATCGTATAGCAGCGTTGAAGACGGAGATGGCAAAGTTGGGATATGTCCTTGACGATTCAGAAGAGGGTGTACTGTCATGGGACGGCACACGCTGCGAGGCGATGAGCAATCCTGCCATCGACACATACGAAGATCACCGCATGGCTATGGCATTTGCACCTGCATGCATACTGTTCCCTGGTCTGCGAATAAACAATCCGGAGGTGGTATCAAAGAGTTACCCACAGTACTGGGACGACCTGCGCTCCGTGGGATTCAACATCGAAGAAGCGTAGCTAAACAACGAAAAGAATTACGACATTGAAAAAGTTTCTCCACATAACGATAGCTTGTCTGCTTGCAGCGCTTGTCATGTCATGTTCTACAAAGAAGAACACTGGCGTGACGCGTTTCTGGCATAGCTTCACGTCCCGTTATAACACGTATTATAACGGCACACTGGCGTATATCGACGCTTCACTGGAGAAAGAGAAGGGAAACAAGGACAACTTCACCGAACGCCTGCCGCTATACACCGTCAGCAACAAGGCAAGCCGCGACCTTGGCAAGGGAAACTACGACATTGCCATAACGAAGAGCAAGAAGATAATACAGCTTCACAGCATCAAGGCGAAGCCTGAATGGAACAAGAACCGCAAGAAGACTCCCGAAGACATCGAGTGGCTTTCACGAAAGGAGTACAATCCTTTTATGTGGCGCGCATGGATGTTGATGGGTCGCTCACAGTTCTACAAGGGTGAATTTGACGAAGCGGCAGCAACGTTCTCGTACATGTCACGATTGTTCAAGGGACAGCCGTCTATCTACGGCAAGGCTCGTGCGTGGCTGGCGAAGTGTTACCTCGAAAACGACTGGGTGTATGATGCTGAGGACATCATCCGCAACATAGAGCGCGACAGCATTCACTGGAAGGCGCAGAAGGAATGGGACTACACCTACGCAAGCTATTACCTTCGCACGAACAACCTGCCAAAGGCGGTGGAGTATCTGCAGAAGGTGATAAAGCACGAGATGCGTGCCAAGCAGCGCGCACGTGAGTATTACATCCTCGGACAGATAGAGGCGGCGCAGGGACATAAGGCGGAGGCATGCAAGGCTTTCCGCAAAGTGCTCAAGCAGAACCCTCCTTACGAACTTGATTTCAATGCCCGCATATCCATGACGGAGGTGATGGCAGAGGGACAGGCGAAGAAGATGATCGGCAAGCTCAAGCGAATGGCGCGCAATGACAACAACAAGGAATATCTGGACCAGGTGTATTACGCCATGGGTAACATATACCTCGCCGAGAAGGACACCGCAAAGGCTATCGCCGCATACGAGAAAGGTAACGAGAAGGCTACACGCAGCGGAATAGAAAAGGGTGTGCTGCTGTTGCATCTGGGTGACCTTTACTGGAACATGGAGAAATATAGTGACGCCAAGCGTTGCTATGGCGAGGCGATAGGTATGCTCGATAAGGAGAGGAAGGACTATCAGCAGTTGTCTGACCGTTCGAAGATTCTTGACGAGTTGGTGCCTTACACCGATGGCATTCAACTGCAAGACTCTCTCCAGGCTCTCGCAAAGATGGATGAAAAGGAGCGTAACGCCGCCATCGACCGCGTCATCGCCGAACTGAAGAAGAAAGAGAAGGAGGAGGAAGCGAAAGCGGCAGAAGAGGAATTGGAGAAGCGTCAGGCGAAATATGCTAACAACAGGAAGCCTACTACTATGCCGACGCCACAAACACCGCAAACTATCGGCAGAAACAACTCCGCATGGTACTTCTATAACCCCGCTACCGTTCAGCAGGGTAAGCAGAACTTCCAGCGCCTGTGGGGCAAGCGTGAGAACGCTGATAACTGGCGACGCATGAACAAAACGGTGGTGGGTGACTTCGCAATGGATGACAACGAGACATCACCTCTGGACAGTCTCAACGAGGAACAGCGTGACTCCGTGATGGCAGCAGAGAAACTGCAGGAGGAGGAACAGGCGAAGATGGACTCAGCCGCTAACGATCCTCATAAGCGCGAGTATTATCTGGCACAGATTCCATTTACGGAAGAGGCGGTAGCTGCAAGCAACGAGATAATAAAGGATGGTTTGTTGCATTCTGCCATCATCTTCAAGGATAAGTTGGATAACTTAGCGCTTAGTGAGAAGCAGTTCAACAGGCTGACGACGCAGTTCCCTGAATATGAGCCAAAGGATGAAGTGTATTACCATCTCTTCCTGTTGCACTCACGAAAGGGCGACCACGACAAGGCGAAGACGTACATCGATAGTCTCACCGCTAATTGTCCTGACTCTAAATGGACAACAGTGCTGACGGATCCTTACTTTGCAGACAATGCGAAGTTTGGTAAACACTTGGAGGACTCTATATACGGAGCGACATACGAGGCGTTCAAGGCAGATCGTTTCGAGGAGGTCTATGCTAACAATGAGCTGTCCGAGAAGCGTTTCCCATTGGGCGAGAACCGCGACCGCTTTATATTCCTTGATGGTATGACACGCCTCAACAACGGCGATGCGGACTCTTGTCTCAGCGCTATGGAGCGTATTGTAAAGGAATACCCACAGAGCCATGTGGCAGAGTTGGCGGGAATGATTATCAATGGCGTAAAGCAAGGCAGGGCTTTGCATGGCGCTAAGTTCGACCTGACAAACGTTTGGGACCGTCGTAATGCGGTGATGAACGATGCCGACAGCACCCTGACAAGGGAGTTCTCGGCGGATCGCAATACGGACTTCATGTTCCTTATGGCTTATCCGCCTGACTCTATCAACGAGAATCAGCTGTTGTTCCAGATGGCGCGATATAACTTCACAAACTTCATGGTGCGCCACTTCGACATCAGCATCGAAAATGCGTATGGCATGCACCACATGATAGTGGGTGGATTCCGCAACTATAACGAGGCACGACAGTATGCAAAGGTGCTCCTGCAACAGGAGAGCATCCAGAAGGCGATGGGCAAGGCACGTCCACTCGTCATCAGCAACGAAAACCTGCAGCTTATCGGTACACGTTATAGCTACAACGACTATGACTCGTTCTATGTAGCGAACTTTGCCCCTCTGATGGTGGAGAACCCGGAACAGCTTTACGAACCTATTATAATAAAGGAGGACGAGAGCAAGGCTGAGAAAGACATCGACGACGACCCTCTGAAGGCGGCATTGCCAACGGAAGAGGTGGCACCAGGTGGTGCAAAACCTGTTGATCCAAAGGCGAAAGAGGAGGAAGAGGAAAATGCCGACAACCTCATCGATGCTCCTGCGGACACAGAGATTGCCGTGCCTGAGGATACGGAGATAAATGTTCCTGAGGATACAGAGATTGCTGTGCCTGCGGAAACGGAGATAACGGTTCCTGCCGATACCGAGATTGCCGTTCCAGAGGAAACGATTACCGTACCAGAGGAGACGATTACGATACCGGAAGAGACGATTACCGTTCCTGAAGCAGTAGAAGAGATAACGATTCCTGCTGAAACGGAGGTGACAGTGCCTGCGACGGAGGAAGAGTTCACGATTCCTACAGAGACAGAAGCGCCAGCAACGGAAGAGTTCGCAATACCAGTACAGGAAGAGCCAACAGTAGCACCTACGGAAGAGTTTGCGATTCCTGAACCGGAAGAGCAGAACACATCGGCAAACGATGACGTCATCGTCTTTGAGGAAGACAACACCGCCACTGCTGACGATGAAGAGGAACTGATAATCGTTGACGAAAAAGCGACAACAGAAGACCTCGAAGACGAGTATTACGAGCTCGACGGCTTCTAACCTGAATTATTCATAATTATATTTTTAACGCGAATTACCGTGAATCAACCGCGAATTACCGTGAATACTTTTAAAAATTTTCGAAAATTTACGTTTAATTTGCGGGCATTTACGTTCAAAAAGAACAACAAACAACTTATTCGTAAATAACAAAGACAACTATGGAAGTAGTAATTACAACAGACAATTTCGAGTCTTACAAGAGCGGTGACAAGCTGTTCGTAGTAGATTTCTGGGCAGAGTGGTGCGGACCATGCAAGATGATAGCACCTATCATCTCTCAGCTCGCACAGGAGTACGAGGGAAAGGTAGTCATCGGTAAGTGCAACGTAGAGGACTGCGAGAGCATCCCTGCAGAGTACGGCATCCGTAACATCCCTACCCTTCTCTTCTTCAAGGGCGGTCAGCTGGTAGATAAGTTCGTTGGCGGCGCCAACAAGGCAAAGCTCCAGGAGCGCATCAACGCTAATCTCTAAGAGCATCAAAAAGTAAGAAAAATACCGTT
>JAGHTW010000138.1 GCA_018065145.1 Candidatus Prevotella equi | reverse complement strand
CTGCTACATCAAGTGGCTTGACTAATCACAGCAACCGCGACCGACAACTGTCGCGACACACAATACAAAAGGACCAGGAGGATTATCCCTCTTGGTCCTTTTTTTTGCGAAATTCACAAATTCACAAATCACCGCATCCTTTCGTTCTGTAAATTTTATTTTTTGCCGTCACCGTCACTTTATCTTTGTATTCATCTATCTTTCAGACAAGTAGATGCGTGACGGCACATTTCAAGCCATCATTTCACCATCACCTTTATCAATACCCCGATGATAGCTAACAAATTCCTTTCATGAACCTACACTGTACATAAACAGGTGTTAATCGTTGCAAATAGGAATAAAGAAAGTCTTATAAAACGCTGATTTTCAATTAAAAGTCTTTAACAGAGCTCTCCAAGAGCCTATTGCGAGATATAGCAATTTATAGTAATTTTGTACCGTATTTGGAACTCGTCAGATATGGGGTTAGGTTGAAAGTTTGCACTTCAATGCACTATAATGCACTTTGATGCACTTCAATGCACTAACTATCCTTGAATGACGGAAAAGAGCCAAAAAATCAAGGTTTCACTACGCATGTACATTATTTATATATAAGTTAAAGACTATGGACAAAACAAACAAATTACAAATTCCACTGACCTCCAAGCAGTTTTTCTCAGTCGAGGAAGCTGCAGTGTTCATCGGAGTGTCACGCAGAACATTTTTCAAAATGACCTCATGTTTTCTGACGAGAATCTTAAGCCTATCCCTATCAAAGACTATCGTGAGTACATGAAGGAGCGCAAGAAAGAGGCGAAGGACAAAGCCAAGGCTGGCAAGCGGAAGTAACAAGACCTCTGTCGAGGAACAACAGAAGTTTGCCAATATGAGTTGGCTGGAGCGCATCCAAAAGAAGTGAGTGTTGAATGAAAATCGGCTGGTTACAAGGGCGTAGAATTTTGTCTTGTAGCCAGCCCTCAAATACTATCTGCAATATCCTCTCTATAGTTACCCACAAGAGCTGAAACACTGTAATTACATGACTATCTTTGTATATTTGGATAATCAACCGAGGAGTGTCACCCCTTAGTTGCGCAAACATTTTCATTCACCCGAGAGATGTCACATAGGCAGCACCCCATGATTGTACCCCATTTATCTTGGCATACCTTCCGAATGCACCCTACCTTCCATTTCATTGTAATAATCATACAATTGTTCATAACGGTCAACAAGCTGCATGCGTGTCCTATCGTCGTTAAGATCCTTCGCATTAATCATCGCAATATGATATTTTCTCACTATCTGGCTAAGTACCTCACGCAGATTACGTCTATACACGTCCATTGACATATTCGTTGCACCATATCGTACCTTTGCCGCATTATACCTTGCCATAGCATCATTGAGAGCTGGCTGGAGAGTCTCTGCTTCTCTTTCACACTGACCTATGTAGTTCAAAATGGCATAATCCTGCTGCATTTCTGGTGTTATCTGTTGCCCCTGATTTGCTTGGTAGTTATCACCCTCGTTCATTGGCACATCATTATCCTCCCAATCACCAAGTTCGTCATATTCGCTTTTCATCTGTTCCATCTCCTTTACGATGACATTAGGTAGATCTATGATGGCCTGCTTATATTTAGCCGCTTCCTTTTCTGCCTCTGTTCCATCTTCCTTATCCTTATAGTAAGTGATTATGCGCTCATAAAACTTTTTCGTAACATCATCATCAAAACTATATTTACATGAATGTGATACCTTCAGCCAGTTTCCATTTTTATCAAAATCAAAATATGTTACGATTGTAGAGTCTGGGGCATTAACAATCTTTTCTGGCGCTCCATTCTTGTTAAAATCCTTATACATAGTCTTCATCTCTCTTTCAGAATCATGACTTTCGATTAAATGTCCCTCAGCATCATATGTAAACTCAATGCTTACAGTTGAAACCGACACATCTGATCCAGCCCTCGCAACTTCTTTTTTTGTTGCTTTTGATATTCTGCCGGTCTCGTCACGCTCAAATACGATAGGTCTTGTTGTCATAGGTTGGCTATATTCCGTCTTGCTTTCTTCGTACCAAGCCACTATGTTTCCGTCTTTATCAAAGACAAACGATTGTCTGGAAAACTCATTTCCATAGGACACAGTATGTACGTATCCCTTAACATTCACAAAGTCTTTGTCATATGCAACAGCCTCAAATGGTTTTTCTGACGCACACGAGCAAATGCAAATAACGATTAGGAGAGTTAATAAACCTTTGATATTGTTTTTCATATTCTTTAGTATATATTTACTTATTCATTGATGACCTGGACAGTTCCTACTGCTTCGTTAACTACAATATCGAGCCTTCTGATTTCCTCTGTATAGCTAGAGCACAAATCCATTCTATCATAATCCCTAACTATTGATATAGCCTGGTTATATAAATCTTTCAACTTCATACTAATATTCAACAACTTTTGTCGTTCAATTCCATAATCCAGGGAATAGCGTGAAGTGTTTTTTCGACGATAAGCAAGGATCTTACGCACACAATCAGAGAATTCGCCTTTTTTTATGCTGTTTATGTCGTTCTCTATAGGTAGGAGCTTTGTTTTCATCTCCTCACCCTTAGCACGTGTTGCTGCTTCTTGTGCTTCACGCTTGGCTTCCTGTAGTTTTCTTTCAGCTTCTTCACGCTCTGCAGCCTCTCTACCTGCCTGTTCCTTGGCTTTCATGTCTGCGTAGGCTTTTGCTTCAGCTTCTTGTCTGGCACGTCTTTCAGCTTCTTCGTGTGTGGGTTGCTCACTGCTAATCTGATCACTACTTGTGTCTTTGGATTGATTACGGCATCCACTTAACACCGCTATCAGACAAAGGAATAAATACCATCTCATATTCGTCTATTTTTGTTATTCAACCTGTTCGATTTTATTTTTTTTTGCAACTATACAAACATTTTTTGATCCAGAAGTATTTACACTGTACTTTTTTTGTAAACTGTTCAGACTATCGCCTCAATCAACGTGCGCCCATTTACCTCCACTGGCAGTAGCAAGCCTGACTGCTTGTTCTTGTTGAAGCAGAAACTTACCATATAACCAGTTTTTAGATTGTATCGCTCAAGATATTCTGCAAGTTGTTTCTCACCTCGTTCGTTATATGATTGTCCTCGCCAAATCTTCAGTTCCACGATGTACTGCTGACCGAGATAATCTATGATGATGTCGGTACGGGTGAGGTCACGTGTCTGAGCTTCGCAGTAGTAATTGCCGATGCCGTTGATGATAGGACGCAGGTAGGTAAGGAAAATCTTTCTGCCGTTATCCTCAACAAACTGATCATCGTGCCCAGGACGGTATATTTCGTTGAAGTGAACACAGAAACGCTCCATGAGAAGACGCATATCGATAAAGCCATCATGAACGAATTGGTTCTTCTCGTATTCGCCCAACTGATAGATGTGTGATGGTTTGTCGAGAGAGATGTAATAGTTGTAAAGCCATGTCTCGAATATGCGGCAAGCTATCTTTGTAGCACCCAGTTCCTCCTTTACGAAGTTGAACATGACGGCAATGTTGATGTCCCGGTCGTAATAGTTGAAGGACACTCGCTTACCACCGAAGATGATGGACTTCAACATATCGGAAAGCCCCGGGAACTGGGTCAGTTTCTTCTGCATGTCATCAAAGAGTGTATTGCCCTCTTTGAGCAGGGCATTCACCGCATTCAGCACGCCGTCCTTGTCCCATGAGTATTGCTCTGAATCAATAATCTGACAGATACGGCTAACAAGGAATGGATAACCAGCAGTATAGTCACGAATCATCTGACCTACGAATACTTCATCAAAAGTCAGATTGTGATCTGCCTTATATTCAGCGAGCATACCAGAGATACCCATAGCAGAGAGGCTCATATCGACATCGAATGGAACCGCAATATTCCATGGCGAATTATACTGATGTTCTTCTTCGGTACGAATCTTCAGTTTGAGATTCTTGATGTCATATACACCAGCGAGGATGACGGATTGGAAGGTAGGGTGAGACTCTCGTTTTAGATACATGTTTCTCAGTCCACCTAAGAATTTAATAAACCCTTGATTGTTACCAGCTTGATCAACCTCGTCAATCAGCACAACTATAGGTTTGGATGATATGGCACACATTTCTTCCACGACCTCAGAGAAATCTACGTCTTCTATAGCATTTAAACCAGGAGGACAAACAGATTTCAAATAATCATATATTTGTCCATCTACGATACGAGACTCTCGCTTTATTCGCTTTAGAAAATTGGCGTTAGAGGTTGCTGCCGTTTCAAAGGAACTGTCATCTGCTCCTTCAAAACTGATATTGAAAACGCAGTATTCGTCCGAAAGACGATCACTTATCGCATCAAGTGTAGTAGTCTTGCCATACTGCCTACCACGGTTGATACAGAAATAGTCACCCTTGGCAACCATCCCACGGATGATTTCCAAACGTTCAGTGATATCCACCATATAGTGTTCGTTCGGGCGACAAGTACCCGCTGTATTGAATGTTTTCATACTTGCAGTTGCAAAAGTGCATAAGTTTTGCTATGCAAATTTATGAAAAAAAAATAAAATATGAGCAAAAACACCTTCGAAATCAGCATTTTTTATAAATCTTTATAACTTATGTTATACCAAACTGACATTTTTGCGTGCATATCTGCAATTTAATGTTACAATCTGTTACCTGTTTTGTTTGTTTTTTGTTTTTTATTGAAATAATTTGACGAGATATTAAGCTCCTCAATTATTGTCTGGAGGATAACCCAAATCATATTGCGTTAAGGTTATAACTGTGCAACATACACTTGCACAAGTGAGCAGCATTATTGCACAGTTGTGCAAGTTACACTTACACAGTTGTGCAGAATAACTTGCACAGTTGTGCAGAACAACTTGCACAACAAAACACATATTACACACTTGCAACCATTCCTTAAATATCAGGTTATTCATCATACGACTGTTATGACAAAGCAGTGACGGAATAGTGATGGCACAAAGATATGCCGTCACGCACTTAACAGCCTAAACAGCAAACAAATACAAAGAAAGAGTGACAGGTGACGACAAAAACATCATATTTTTTTTGCGTTCACATTTGTATTTTCCCAAGTCAATGACGTTTCTGACATCCCTAGAAGATCTTATTCCATATCCACAGAACAATTCCGGCACCGATGGTAGCAGTGATCAGTTCGCCGACCCAGCATTCTGTATATAACCCGAGCTGACTGAACAGTCAACCACCTACCACACCTCCAACTATACCGAGGAAAAGGTTCACGATGCAGCCTTTACCTTCGCCACATGTCAGTTTACTTGCAATGAAACCTGCAAGAATATAATATGTTTGCATATTCCGACAATTCTTTCCAATCACTCGCACTAACAGCAGGATAACGATAACCTTCGAACTGTGGTTCGGGTTGCACCTTGTCCTCTGTTTTCTTTTCCTCTTTTTTACTGTTGAATAAACCGAATAATCCCATGTATGCGATATGATTTTTGTGAGACAATACGTGTTCGAGTTGCTAAAACCAGTGCAAAGGTACTATGTTTTAGAGGAAGGTGTAACAAACTTTTCCGATTTTGGGAGTTTTTAACATTTCTGACTCAGCATCGTTACTATTAAGAACAAAGTCAAGTCCGCAGTGCTGATAACTATGTTCCCTTAGTGGTTCCAACAGTTGTGCAAATCGGCTCACGAATTGGGATGGCCCAAAGAAACTTGGTCTGTGGCGCCAGAGTAGAAGAAAGGTGGCGGAATCAGTATGTAATTCTTGCATAAAAGGCGCACCATTCTTAGCAAATGATGCACCTTTTATTGCTGTTTTTAGAAAAGACTCGTACACAGAATGTCGAGTTACATTTTCATGATATGCTCTCAAAACTAGTTTCCACAGAAGATAGAGAATTATCCAATTCTACCAACTTGCAATGAACAGATTTTCCTTTACACTTAGTCGCTTTGTTATACTCATAAGTCTTCAGGAATCAGAATCTCATCTAACATGAATAAATCATTGTGATACATCAAAGCCTTAAGAGAGGGTATATAGAATAAATACACTGGTACATTATAACTTCCCCCTACTATGTTACATTGTAGTGTTCCATATTTATCCACAATACGCTTATTATTTGATTCTTCTTCTTCACACATCAAGTAACCACATGGACTATCATATTCTTTCTCTTCTCCTTCATATTCATATAATGAGCCATAGTCATCCATGAAGCAATACACAGCCTTATTTATGATACGATCATAACACTTGTATGTATATTCGTTTTGCCTGAGTTTAAAAAGACAAAGATACTTACCATTTTTATTCTTGAATCTTAGTCCTGCTAAGTCCAATATCTTTTTGGGAAAATCTGTAATCTTGTAAGATTTAGCTGTTGTGTTTTCTTTAGGAACAAAGTATTTTCCATTTCTTCCAAAATCAACAAAATATCCACCTCCTGTCTTGCTTATATAAGATTCGTAGTCTTCGGACAAACTTTCTCCTTTATGAAACTCACATTCATCCATATTGAACATCTCATCTTCTTCCTTAATACATGGCGCAGTAAAATCTTTTGTAATGACAAGATGCCATATTGTCTTATTTGTTGGCCTTATAGCTTCAATCTTTGTCATAACCTCCTCCCTAAGATTCTCAGTCTCGTCATAGACTGCAATGGTATCTACAGCCGCAGTATCTACGGTATCTGTTGTCTCCGCAGAGTTGCTTCTATTCTGCAAATATTGTGGTAACTCTTTTAAGAGAATATAATACATGCCTACATATACAAGACAAAAAATGACTAGTAAATATGGTCGATATAACTTATTCATAATATTTTCAATTTCTAAATCTTTACAGTTTATATCTTCTCTTTATATGAACCTTGCGACAATTCCAAGAATTGTTCCTACACAAATTGATGTTATAGCATATTGCAGACAAGCCTTTGCATATATAGTCTCATTCTCTCGCTTTTTGAAATACAGAATTATGCCTACTATAGGAATAAAAAAGGATAGTCCAAGAACGAAACAACCTGGACCATATAATTCTTCAAGTTCTTCATCTATAGTTTCTTCTGTAACTTCTATTTCTGAAGACTGTGTAGATGAAACCTTTTGTGGATCGTACTGATTGGATTGTTGTAATTGTTGTAGCTGTTGTAATGTGGCATTTGCCTTAAATCTGGAATCACAGTAACAACATTCAAACATATTATCGCCGAGGTAAACGATTTTGTCTCCTCCGCATTCTGGGCACGTGATGTTCATATTTTAATCGTTTTAAATAAAATACGATAAGCACAAATTCCCTCTAGAGAAATTGCAAGCCAGTTCCCTCACTTGAAGTAATCCATGTAATAACTTGGACTAGTGAGGAAACTGTTCGTATTACAAATGTCGTACACTACTTGTTTGTGTCAATCTATTCAACGTAAGGACTTCCACATGAAGGACATTTGATATTGCTCATAATCAACAATGGGGTAAATAATCATAATAAAAGAATTAAGAACCTAATGCCGCTATAATGTTGAAGGCTAAACCGAGACCAAAACCAACAAGAGCCCAATGCAGATAGGACTTTGCACAATTGGGCTGTTCATTTTTCTTCACAAAATAAAGAATGAATCCAACCACAGGAAGACAAAAGCACAATCCATTCATAAAACAACCTGGATTATCATCTATTGCTTCAGGTTCGAATACATGAGTCTGTTGTGGTTGTTGAGAAACAACAGTATCTCTATAACTAAATGATTTGCCGCAATATGGGCACTGATACTTGTCCGCATCGATTTGCTCGACATTCGGACTTCCGCAAGACGGACATTTAATTTCTGCCATAATTTTCATTTTTTTTAATATTTACTTGCAAACTCTTCGTCGGATTGAGTTAGAAAGATAATTCCTTCAACGAAACCAACAATGGCTGGGATATAGGTCCAACAGAACAGTAAATAAAGAATTCCCTTTCCTGAATTACCAAGATAGAAATGATGAACTCCAAAACCGCCCAAAATTATTCCAAGAATGGCTGCAGTGGTTCTATTCTTTCCACTAGACGTTCTTGATTCAAAAGCCGACAGGAATGCTGGCTGTGATTGTGATGACTGTTGAAATTGTGATTGTGAAACGAATTGTTGAGTAGACTGAACTGGTTTATGAGCAATAGGAGCAAATGTGTTACCACAATACTCACAACGATACTCCCGTTCATTAACTGGAGTGGCTTTTTGTCCACCACAACATGGACATGTTAAATTATTCATATTTTTTACATTTTAGTTTTACTTATACCATAATACACAAGAAGGTAGAGGACTAATAAAAGTCCAGATGTTATGATTAGCCACTCTTGACTTGTTCCCCATATGGCAAAACAACAATGTTCTACGATAAACACTATGAGGAAAAATATTGATGTCGCAAAGCTATTTGCAGTGTGATGTGAGTCCTTAAATGAAATACCAATACCACATTCCAAGCAAATGCCAATAGAAACGAATCCTGATATTGCAAGGGCTTTAAGCATTTGTTCTTCTGCGTTTGATATTGTGTAGAAGAGATAGGCTAACAAAGCTGCTGCTACAAAAACTATCAATGTAGGTATTATATTGATTTTCATAATGTAGGTGGTAATTGAAGAATAAGTTTTAGAATACTTGGTGTGTTTTCTGCAGTCTGCCAGTCTGCCATGCCTGTACACCATACTAATGTCTCTTTTGTGACTTTCTTTTCAAGCAGCAATCCTTTTATTTCCGTTTCAGAAAATGGACCACTGGCTTTTCCATTAACAGCTATATACCATTCTACAGCTTTGTTTTGAATAGGTTTTGCCGACTCTGGTATCTGCATGTTTTGCATAGTCTGGTTCATCATATTGATCATTTGTTGAGCCATACCCATGCCGAGACCAAATTCCATTAACCTGTCTAGTGTTGAAAAATTATTATCGTTCATGGCTTTATAAAATTAAGAATTTATAACTGGTGGTGTTGGCGGTGCTGGTGGTGTTGGTGGAGCAACAGGGAACAAAGCATTTACTTCTGTATTCTTTGCAAAATCCCAATTCGCCATTCCGGCCTTCCATACATAGGTGTCTGGTGTCAGTTGACCCGAGGAAACCAACTGTCCCAATTGTGTTGTATTGTGTGGCCCTGTCTGTTGACCAGCAATCAAAACATAATAATTCAGTTGTGGAACTTGTGGTGGCATCTGGCTTGTCTGCTGAATGTTCTGATTTACAGTTTGTCCCATCTGATTCATCATGCTCGCCATTTGTTGTCCCATAGCACCACCCACCATCATGCCTGTCATCATGCCAGCAGGATTCATCTGAGAGCCTCCAACATTCATCGCTCCACTATGTCCCATTGCCGAAGCGAATTGTTTTCCGACCTCAGTTTGCTGGTCAAGGGCATGGGCTCCCATATATGCAGTTTCAGTTTGTAAGCGTTGAGCGCGTTGCATCTCACCACGTTGGATAGCCATTGTAGCTCGAACATTTTCGGAATTCCATTTTTGTGCTTCTTGCATATTTTGGATGTTAACATCAGCTTGAGCCTGCGTTGTTCTACTCGCAATACCAAAGGTCAATCCTTTTAACTGTTTGTAACCCTCAGATTCCTTATTTAATGTAATGGCTTCAATATCGAGTGATTTGAGATTCACGCCAAAATCTTCAACGAATCTTTTGGCGATATATTTTTCTGCTGCATCACTGATTTCCATTATTTTGCTTTCAAGGCGCATTACGGACATGTCTTTTTCTCCAGCCATATTAATGATAATATGCTTCATGTACTTTGTAAGCGCACTCTTTATCTGTGTCTTGAAATCCATCATGTTAAAATCGGTAAGCCTATTTAACTTGATGAACTGCTGATATTCAGTTAGGTTGAAAGTGATTGTTCCTCGAGAGGACACAGGGACAGCAAGGTCTGGATAACGAGAGTCAAATACGTCAAAGAATGGTATTCCGAACATTAACTGATTATTGCCCTGGAGATTAATGAAATATATCTCAGCCTGGAAAGGACCTCCTTGACCACCTCCATAAGCTAGTCCGATTAATTTGGAAATAACAGGTAGATTTGCAGTTTCAATGGTTCCGTCGTATGGTCCAATAATAAAATCTTGATTATTGTGTCCATCTTCGTTAGAGCCACGATACACGAAGACTGCCATTTCTCCATCTTTGATACGTAAACTGCTACCCCATCTAATAAAGTTCGCACGTTGACCAGAGTCGTTGGAATTGTTGAATTGGGGCCTCCACTTCCATACGATATACTCTTTCAAGTCGCAACGAATGACATTCATCATTCCACCATTATTTGCCATACTTGTAGTTGCCTGAAAATGTCTACGAGCCCGAATAGACGGTTAGTCTTTATTGTGTACCACAATAAATGCACAAACGTAGGCTTCCACCTCTACTTGTCCGTTGTTTGAGGCCCTGAGAAAGCCCTTGATGGTGAACGAAGTAGAGTGTCTGCCTACGCCGGAAGTATGTAGCACGTATCTCCAGAAAAGTGTGCTTTGAGGATATAATATACCCTCACGCGCACACCCCGGAATACGATAAAATCATACCCGTAGCAGCCACTTCCGACATTGCCCTTGACCATCAATTGAAATTTCTCAGGTTCCAAACGACCAATAGACAAAGCATCGATGACGCTTTTACATTATGTGGTGTCCCACCCATCCGCACATTTTTATTAAATGGCACGGCGTAGGCTACGACATTGCAAAGGTAATACTTTTTCTGCAATTGGTAAAGAATTTTTCCAAAAAATCATTGTTAAATCGGCAAAATTCTTGTGTTTTACGGTAAAATTGAACCGACATCTCCACTTTTTTGCCACATTGGCTGCTAATTTTCTTTGATTTTACACATATTTTGACGTCAAACACAAGAATTTTCATAAAATATTTGTAGGAATCAAAAATTGTTAGTACCTTTGCATCGTTAGTCCTCGCCAAGCCTCTTCACAATGCTCAAATCGTGCGAGGCGTTTTTTGTTTATATATGTCTATGCCACAGTTGATTCCTTTTGCAAAATCATATACAAATTCAACAGACCTCGTTTCTCTGTTACAGTCACGAGGACTGGCAATTGAAAATGTAGTAAAAGCAGAACATTATCTTGATAACATTGGTTACTATCGTCTTTCTGCCTACATGTATCCGTTACTAGAATTGCCAAAGTCTATTCATCAGTATAAATTTGGTGCAACTTTTCAAAAAGTAATGATGCTCTATCGTTTTGATAAGAAGTTGCGTATGCTCATCTTCAATGAAATAGAGAAGATTGAGATTGCTGTCAGACGTGCTGTTATGCAGATTACCGCGGAGATGACAGGTGATGATTTTTGGCTGACAAATCCAATATACTTTTCTAGCAGAGTATATTTCAATGATACATTGAGAACAATTCAGAAGGAATATAACCACTCCAGAGAAGAATTTGTCAACCACTTTCGCAACACATATTCAGATCCATTTCCACCAGCCTGGATTCTTGGCGAACTACTTACTATTGGTAATATCAATGCAATTTATCGCAACATTAAGCAGAACCGTATTCGCAAGCGCATAGCGAGACGCTTTGGCTTGCCAATAGATGTATTTGAGTCTTGGTTGACAATCATTGCTGTAACCAGAAACGCATGTGGACATCATGCAAGAGTATGGAACAAGCAAAATGCCATAACACCAGCGGTATTGACTCGTCCTTCTAATGTATGGATAACATTACCCTCAGATCCTCAGCGTATATATTACAACTTATGTATCATCAAGTATTTCCTTGATACAATATCTCCTAATAACGATTTGTTGGCAAAACTCCGTTGGCTCTTTGTTGATTTTCCAGAAATTGACCTCAAAGCAATGGGATTTCCTGATGGTTGGGAACTTGAACCGTTATGGCGATAATACATCAGAACTATAGAATCATGCCGCTTCCTATATTGTAGCAGGCAACATGTTTCTTATTATAACTTTATTTCTCTAAAATGTAATCTGCATATTGCATTTTGTGTTAATTTCAAGTTAAAAACGTTAAATCTACACTCTTTTGCATTTTAAGAAACAGAGTCAACATGACTTTTCTACCTTATTACATGTAACGTACTGATTATCAGTATGTGCCACAAACAACTTTTATATTTTCAAATTTGACATACACAATATTTACACCTTATTTATAATATAGTTTAACAGTTAACTTTTCTTTCCGTATTATACTTTTTACTTTTCATTAGACATAACAACCTTCACTGTGTGTAGTAACAATTCCTTCCATTCACAAGATATAGAAAGATTCGAGCACTTTATTAGATAGTTTTGAATTGTCGCAAAAATAAACGCACCGACGGTTTATCATTCTCAGAACTATATAAACACAAAAATCTCCTGTAACCTTTACGATTACAGGAGACTAATATGAATTTGTAACTAACTGTTAGTCAGTAATTACTTCTTTTAGTCGCTTCGCTTTGTAAAAGCGGCAAGCCGATTACTTGTTGAGTGCCAAGTCAACGTTTACGGCGCAAGCAACAGAGCAACCTACCATTGGGTTGTTACCAATACCAAGGAAGCCCATCATCTCTACGTGTGCAGGAACTGAAGAAGAACCAGCGAACTGTGCGTCAGAGTGCATACGTCCGAGTGTATCTGTCATACCATAAGAAGCAGGACCTGCAGCCATGTTATCTGGGTGCAGTGTACGACCTGTACCACCACCTGAAGCTACTGAGAAGTATGGCTTGCCAGCGCGGATACGCTCCTTCTTGTATGTACCAGCTGTTGGGTGCTGGAAACGTGTTGGGTTTGTAGAGTTACCAGTGATAGAAACGTCAACGTCTTCCTTCCACATGATAGCAACA
>JAGHTW010000013.1 GCA_018065145.1 Candidatus Prevotella equi | reverse complement strand
CCCCACGAGATGTTTGTTCCTATCGCCAGGGCGGTGAGGAGAATCATCGTGCGGAGGATGTGATTGTTTTCATGTCTCAATGTTTGCACTAATTTGATAAGAAATTCTTTTGTCATCTTTTACTGCGTTTAAGTCAATTCTTTTACCTGATTGTTCTATTTTCGGGTGCAAAGGTATTGACTTCTTTTTATATGTATATATGTTTAAATGCGGTAAAAGTTTTAATTTTATCTCCTATGTGCGTATGTGAACGTTGTTGTAAGAATATGAGACAATATTATATATAATGTGTTCTTCATTGAATACAATTTGCCCCGCTGATAGAAAAAATAAATCAGCGGGGCAATTGTTATTTGCTAATGTAAGTGTTTTATTTATTTGCCTGAGCGTAGTACTTTGTCTGCTGCTCGATGAGCTCTTGATCATCAAAGTAATCAATGCGCATGGCGTGACGAACCTCGTTGAGTGTCTCTATGCCACGCTCACGTGCTGCAGCGGTACCGCGCTTGAGGATTTCGTAAACCTCTGGAATGCGCTGCTCCCAGTAGTGACGACGCTCACGTATTGGTTCGAGACGGTCGTTGAGGACATTGAGAAGGAACTTCTTACATGTGCCATCACCGAGTCCGCCCTTGCAATAGTGCGCCTTCATCTCATCGAGGTTCTTGTAATCAGGCAGGAACTTCTCGAAGTCGCTGTCCTGACAGAAGGCATCAAGATATACGAAGACAGTGTTCTGATAGTGTATCTCCTTACCCTCGTCGTTGGTATATGTACCCTCGAGGTGTCCTGGATCCTCAATGTTAAGGTGCAGAGGGTCTGTAAACATACTGTTGACCTTCTTCTTCAGCGTCTTAGGATCATCAGAGAGGTAGATACAGTTGCCAAGAGACTTTGACATCTTCGCCTTTCCGTCTGTTCCTGGGAGACGCAGACATGCTGCATTGTCAGGAAGAAGGATATTTGGCTCTACGAGAGTCTCACCATATATATGGTTGAAGCGACGAACTATCTCGTTTGTCTGCTCGAGCATAGGCTTCTGGTCCTCACCTACAGGTACTGTCGTAGCCTTGAAGAGTGTAATGTCGGCAGCCTGAGAGATAGGATAGCAGAAGAATCCTGTTGGTGTGCCACCTTCGAACTTACGCATCTCCAACTCTGTCTTTACGGTAGGGTTACGCTGCAGACGCTGTACGCTGACGAGATTCATATAATAGAATGACAGCTCTGTGAGCTCAGGTACAGCAGACTGTATAAAGATGTTTGTCTTCTCTGGGTCGAGACCAGCAGAAAGGTAATCGAGTGCTACCTCGATAACGTTCTGGCGTATCTTTTCTGGGTTATCGGCATTGTCGGTAAGAGCCTGCGCGTCAGCAATCATGATGAATATCTTGTCGTATTCACCTGAGTTTTGCAGCTCAACGCGTCGGCGCAGTGAACCAACGTAATGTCCAATATGAAGCTTGCCGGTAGGACGGTCGCCTGTAAGTATTACTTTCTCCACTTTGTATTTATTTTTTACTTGTTGCTTTTTTAGCCTCGCGGAAAGACATCTTCCATACTCTTGCACTGAATGCAGGCACTACCATGCTTACGCTTGAGTCGCCTTTAAACTCGAATGCCTGCTTTTCGCCTGTAAGAAGGTCTGTTGCCGTTGTCTTCTTCTCTGGGATAGAGAGGAATTCAAATGCGTGTGCAGGTATGTTTACGTTGATGTCTGCTGCGATACCATTGAAGTTACATACGACAAGGAGCAGTTCGTTATCCTTCTTACGCAGGAACGCATACTGCTTGTTGTTGTCAAAGTGTGCTGACCAAGGGTTTACGTACATCAAATCGTAGAAGTCGCCGTCAATAGCTTTCTCCTTACGTGCAATGCCGAGAACCTTCTGGTGCATGTCGAAGACGTGTTGCTCCTCTGCTGTCAGTTCACCGTTCTCTGCTCTACACAGGGTGTCGATGCTCCAATAGTCGAAGATTGTTGTACGTCCGTCCTTACCAGAGAATCCCTCTGCATCCATGCCACGCTCACCATATTCCTCTGCTGCATACAGCATGAAAGGATTGTCTTGCATCAGTACAGAAGCGACAAGTCCTGGTATTCCCTTTATTGCGGAACCCGCAAAGTCATCAGACGCAACGCGCTGCTCGTCGTGGTTCTCAAGGAAGTAAAGCATGTGCTGGTTGATGTCGTCTGTTGCCTGCCATGCGCCGGTGATGTTGCAAGCAGAGCCGTAACCGCAGATGACAGAACGCATGGTATCGTACATACCCACTTTGTCATACAGGTAGTCAAAGCCAGAATGGATATAACGTCTGTACTGGTTAGGGTCATATACCTCACCAACGAATATTATCTCTGGGTAGTTGAACTTAACCTTTTCAGTAGCCCATGCCCAGAACTCTGCTGGAACCATCTCTGCCATGTCGCAACGGAATCCGTCCACGCCCTTGGCAGCCCAGAAGAGCAGTATCTCTGTCATACGCTGCCATGTCTTTGGCACTGGGTCGAAGTGACCGTAGTGCGTCCAGTAGTCAACACCGTAGTTCAGCTTTACTGTCTCAAACCAGTCATTGACGCTTGGTGATGGTGTGAAGGCATCGTTACCTGTTGCCTTTGCTGGTGATTCCTTGTAAGGTTCGCCGTCGTATGCAAGAGGAGTAACGAAGTCGCAGCCCGGACAATAGTAGAAATTGTTCTGAGGATTGAAGCCATCGTTGGTATTATCGTCAGCGCCGAGGTCAATGACGCCCTCAGGCTTAGCGATAGACTGATACTGTCGTGCTACATGGTTAGGCACGAAGTCAATGATAACCTTTAGTCCAGCCTTGTGGCTACGAGCAATAAGAGCCTCGAACTCCTTCATTCTCTTGTCAACATCAGTTGCGAGATCAGGATCTACGTCGTAGTAGTCTGCTATGGCGTATGGTGAACCTGCCTTTCCCTTTACAACAGAAGGGTGCTGAGTAGGAATGCCGTTGGCGGAGTAGTCCGTCTGTGACGCATGACGAATGACGCCGGTGTACCAAACGTGTGATACGCCGAGAGACTTGATGCGCTTCAGTTCCTTCTGAGTGAAGTCGTTGAACTTACCCGAGCCGTTGTCTTCAATCGTTCCCCATGGCTTTCGCGTGGTGTTGCGATTGCCATAGAGACGAGTGAATATCTGGTAAATGATAAATTTATTGTTCATGTTTTGAAGGGAGTAACGGCAAAAATGCCGTTAGAATGCAAACCGAAAATTATGCACTATGCACTATGCACTATGCACTATGAACTATGCACTATGCACTATGCACTATTAAGCAATGCCGCTGATTGTGATGCCTTCTACGCCCTTTGCAATCTTCATGATCATGCCCTGAAGAGCCTTACCTGGACCGCACTCAACGAAGTCTGTTGCACCGTCAGCCATCATCTGCTGTACCTCGTATGTCCACTTAACAGGAGCGGTGAGCTGAGCGATGAGGTTCTGCTTTATCTCGTTAGCGTCGGTGTGAGCCTTAGCGTCAACGTTCTGATATACAGGGATGCGTGGTGTAGAGAATGTTGTTGCCTCGATAGCAGCCTGGAGCTCATCCTTTGCTGGCTGCATGAGTGGAGAGTGGAAAGCGCCACCTACTGGAAGAGGAAGAGCGCGCTTAGCGCCAGCAGCCTTCATTGCCTCGCATGCCTCGTTGATAGCGTCAACGTTACCAGAGATAACGAGCTGGCCAGGGTTGTTGTAGTTAGCAGGCACAACGATGTTGCCCTCCTTTGATATGCCAGCGCATATCTCTTCTATCTGTGCGTCAGCGAGACCGATGATAGCAGCCATAGTAGAAGGAGCTGCCTCACAAGCCTTCTGCATAGCCTGTGCACGCTGTGATACGAGCTTCAGACCATCTTCGAAAGTGAGTGCTCCAGCAGCAACGAGTGCTGAGAACTCACCGAGAGAGTGACCGCCAACCATCTCTGCGTCAAACTGATCGCCGAGGCAGATAGCAGAGATAACAGAGTGAAGGAATACAGCAGGCTGTGTTACCTTTGTCTGCTTCAGCTCTTCTGCTGTGCCTTCAAACATTATCTTTGTGATTTCGAAACCGAGAATCTCATTAGCCTTATCGAAGAGTTCCTTTGCCTTTGGATTGTTATCGTAGAGGTCTTTGCCCATTCCTGAGAACTGAGCGCCCTGACCGGGGAAAACGAATGCTTTCATAAAATAGACCCACCCTGATCCTCCCCGTGGGGGAGGGAATTTTAATACCCTTGGTGGGATAAAGGACTTAAATTATTATTAAAGAAATATTATTAAAAAATCCCGATTACCAGAGTACTGACAATCGGGATTTTGTATTTTATGTTGTGAGACCCGCAATGGGAGTCAGTACTCCCTCCCTCTCAGGGAGGGTGGGGTGGGTCTCTTACTCTGCCTCAGCTGCTGGAGTCTCCTCAACTACAGGAGCCTCTTCTACAACCTCTGCCTTAGGAGCTTCAGGAGCAGCACCCTCTGCAACAACGTTTACAGGGAGCTTAACCTCAACTTCCTTGTGGAAGTGGATAGTAGCCTCGTAAGAGCCAACCATCTTAGCGTCCTTCATTGTGATGATCTTGCGATCAACCTCAATACCCTTCTTAGCGAGCTCCTCAGCGATAACGTTAGCGTTTACTGAACCATAGAGCTGACCAGTAGCAGAAACCTTAGCTGCAATCTCGAGTACGAGACCTTCGAATGCCTTAGCCTTGTCTTCAGCAGCCTGCTTGATAGCAGCGAGCTTGTGAGCCTGCTGCTTAAGGTTCTCAGCGAGTACCTTCTTAGCGCCAGCAGAAGCGATGATAGCCTTGCCTGTTGGGATGAGGTAGTTACGGCCGTAACCAGCCTTTACGTTTACTATGTCGTTCTTGTATCCAAGACCGATGATATCTTGCTTAAGTATTAATTCCATTGTGTAATCCTCCTTTTTTAAAATTACTTCATCAAATCGGTTACATAAGGAAGCAGTGCGATCTGGCGAGCACGCTTTACAGCCTGCGCCACACGACGCTGATACTTGAGTGATGTACCTGTGATACGACGTGGAAGGATCTTACCCTGCTCGTTAAGGAACTTCTTAAGGAACTCAGGATCCTTATAGTCGATGTACTTGATACCGCTCTTCTTGAAACGGCAATACTTTTTCTTCTTAGTGTCGATCGTTGGTGCGGTCAGATAACGGATTTCTGAATTTTCTGCCATAGTTTAAGCCTCCTCCTTTTTAGCGAGCTTAGCGCGACGCTTCTCTGCGTAAGCAGAAGCATACTTGTCGAGCTTCACTGTCATGAAACGAATAACTTTCTCTTCACGGCGATAAGCAGTTTCGAGAGTAGCGATTACTTCTGGCTCAGCCTTGAACTCAACGAGGTTGTAGAAACCTGTTGACTTCTTGTCAATAGCGTAAGCCATCTTCTTGAGTCCCCAAGCCTCTTCGTTCAGAATCTCAGCACCATTGTCGGTGAGAACCTTAGTGAACTTAGCGACCGTTTCCTTTGCCTGGTCATCAGACAAAACGGGAGTCAAAATGAAAACGGTTTCGTAATGATTCATCATTGTTGTTAATATTATAAATAATGTGTAAATAATGTTTGCTTGAGCGCACAAACGCAAAAGCGCTGCAAAGGTACTACTTTTTCTTGGATTAGTGACCTTTGCAGCGCTGTATTTATGTCTTTAAGGACTAATATGGTGTAATTTCTTAATCTATATCAAGACTAATATCCACCTCTTAGCTCTGGTATGATGCTTGTTACCATCAAATATGCTATTATTATCATGCTTATGGTAACAGCAATAGCGAGTACAGTTTTCTTGAAACGTCGTATCTTTCTTTGTCGGCGATACATCTCTTTACGCTGTTCATGCTCCACGCTATGATGGTGGTGGTGATGATGGTGGTGATGATGATGCTCGCCGTGGTGATGCTCGCTATGATTGTTTTCTTCCATCTTTCAA
>JAGHTW010000028.1 GCA_018065145.1 Candidatus Prevotella equi | reverse complement strand
AAATGTACAAAATTGTAACCAAAAAGCAGTTCTCCGAGAAGGTATTCCTCCTGGAGATTGAAGCACCGCTGATAGCAAAGAGCCGTAAGCCTGGTAACTTTGTTATCGTGCGTGTGGACAAGCACGGTGAGCGTATGCCACTCACTATCGCTGATGCCGATGTAGAGCGCGGCACAGTAACTCTTGTTATCCAGACCGTTGGTCTCTCATCAACAAAGCTTTGTTCCCTGAACGTAGGCGATGAGATTGCTGACATTGTCGGTCCTCTCGGTAACCCAACACACATCGAGAAGTTCGGTACAGTAGTATGTGCCTGCGGTGGTGTTGGTGCTGCACCTATGCTCCCTATCGTTCGTGGTCTGAAGGCTGCCGGCAACCGTGTCCTCACTGTTGTGGCTGGACGTACAGCAGATCTCGTAATCCTCGTTGATGAGCTTCGCGCTTCATCTGACGAGCTGATTATCATGACCGATGACGGTTCTCTCGGCGAGAAGGGTGTTGTAACAGTTGGTATCGAGAAGTTCTGCGAGCAGGAGCATATCGACAAGGCATTCGCTATCGGTCCTCCTATCATGATGAAGTTCTCTTGCCTCACAACACAGAAGTACGGCATCTCTACCGACGTTTCCCTCAACACTATCATGGTTGACGGTACAGGTATGTGTGGTGCTTGTCGTCTCACTATCGGTGGCAAGACAAAGTTCGTCTGCATCGATGGTCCAGAGTTCGACGGTGCTCTCGTTGACTGGGATGGTATGTTCAAGCGCATGGGTACATTCAAGGCTGCTGAGCTTGAGGACATGAAGAACTACGAGGCTCATTGCTATGGCGATGACTGCGTTTGCGGTACAAAGGAGACTACTGACGTTACAATGGACGTTGAGCCAACAAACGATTCTATTGAGGTGCTCACTGACCGCAAGGCTCCATGGCGTGAGGAACTCCGTAAGGCTATGAAGCCAAAGGAGCGTACTGCTATTGAGCGTGTTAAGATGCCTGAGCTCGATCCTGTATATCGTGCAACAACACGTACAGAGGAGGTTAACAAGGGTCTTACAAAGGAGATGGCTCTCACTGAGGCTAAGCGTTGTCTTGACTGTGCTAATCCTTCTTGTGTTGAGGGTTGTCCTGTTAACATCAATATCCCTTCATTCATCAAGAATATCGAGCGCGGACAGTTCCTCGCTGCTGCTAAGGTGCTGAAGAATACTTCTGCCCTGCCTGCTGTTTGTGGTCGTGTTTGTCCACAGGAGAAGCAGTGTGAGAGCAAGTGTATCCACCTGAAGAAGAACGAGCCTGCTGTTGCTATCGGTTACCTCGAGCGCTTCGCTGCTGACTATGAACGTCAGTCTGGTCAGATGTCTCTGCCAGAGGTTGCGCCTTCTAACGGCATCAAGATTGCTGTTGTTGGTTCAGGCCCTGCTGGTCTGAGCTTCGCTGGCGATATGGTAAAGAAGGGTTACGACGTATATGTATTCGAGGCACTACACGAAATCGGCGGTGTATTGAAGTATGGTATCCCAGAGTTCCGTCTGCCTAACGCTATCGTTGACGTTGAGATTGAGAACCTTAGCAAGATGGGTGTTCACTTCCAGACAGACGTTATCGTTGGTAAGTCTATCACTGTTGAGGAGCTTGAGGCTGATGGCTTCAAGGGTATCTTCGTGGCATCTGGTGCTGGTCTCCCTAACTTCATGAACATCGAGGGTGAGAACCTCCTTAACATCATGTCTTCTAACGAGTACCTTACTCGTGTGAACCTCATGGATGCTTCAAACCCTAAGACTGATACTCCAATCAACTTCGGTAAGAACGTAGTAGTAGTAGGTGGTGGTAACACCGCTATGGACTCTGTTCGTACTGCTAAGCGTCTTGGCGCTAATGTAACACTCGTTTACCGTCGTGGTGATGCTGAGCTCCCAGCTCGTGCTGAGGAGGTGAAGCACGCTAAGGAAGAGGGCATCAACTTCATGACTCTCCACAACCCTGTAGAGTATATCGGCGATGAGAACGGTGCTGTAAAGCAGGCTGTGCTTGCTGTTATGGAGCTTGGTGAGCCTGATGCTTCAGGTCGTCGTTCACCAGTAGATACAGGTAAGCGTGTTACTATCGATGCTGACCAGGTTGTCGTTGCTGTCGGTGTATCACCAAACCCACTCGTTCCAACATCTATCAAGGGACTTGAGCTTGGCAGAAAGAATACCATCGCCGTTGGTGATGACATGCAGTCAAGCAAGAAGGGACTCTATGCTGGTGGTGACATCGTGCGTGGTGGTGCTACTGTTATCCTCGCTATGGGTGATGGCCGTGCTGCTGCCGCTAACATGCACGAGGCTCTCTCTAATAAGTAATACACCTTATTTATATATAATGCTCATACCATGCAACAACTGCATTGGTATGAGCATTAATATTAATCATAAAACCTCAAACACCTAACCTATGAAAACTTTCGCACCATCAGAACTTATAATCAATGACGACGGAAGCGCATTTCACTTGCATCTTCGTCCGGAACAGTTAGCTGACAAGGTTATTCTTGTTGGTGACCCTGGTCGTGTTACTACCGTTGCATCGCATTTTGACAAGATAGAATGTGAGGTGCAGTCACGTGAGTTTCATACTATAACTGGCACATATCAGGGAAAACGTATCACGGTGCAGTCAACAGGCATAGGTTGTGACAACATAGACATTGTCATGACGGAGCAGGATGCTTTGGCGAATATTGATTTTAATACTCGTACAGAGAAGCCTGAGCATAGGCAACTGACGCTTGTTCGCATTGGTACCTGCGGTGGATTACAGCCTGAAACTCCTATTGGCACTTTCGTTGCATCGGTAAAGAGTATTGGTTTTGATGGATTGCTAAACTATTATGCAGGTCGTAATGAGGTTTGTGACCTTGATATGGAGGCAGCGTTTGTGAAGCACATGAATTGGTCACCGCTAAAGGGAGCACCGTATGTTGCCGTTGCTGATCAATCGTTGATAGAGCAGATCACGGACTCTTCACTTGCTGACATTACTGGTGGCGGTTTCGTTAAGGGTTACACTATTGCCGCAGGAGGTTTTTATGGTCCGCAGGGACGACAGATTCGAATTCCTATTCAGGACCCAGAACAGAATGTAAAGGTTGAGGCCTTTGCTTATAACAATCTGAAAATATGTAATTTCGAGATGGAATCTTCAGCTCTTGCTGGACTGTCAGCATTATTAGGACACAAGGCAATGACATGCTGCATGGTGATAGCAAACCGCTATGCGCAGGAGATGAATACGAACTATAAAAATTCCATTGACGATCTTATAAAACTTGTATTGAACAGAATATAAATGACATACTTAGATATCTTCAAACAGCTTAATGCTATTCCTCGACCTTCACATCACGAAGAACAGGTTGCTGATTTCCTTTGCCATTTTGCAGAGGAACACAATCTCACATATCGTCGTGATGCAAACAACTGTGTTGTGATAGAAAAGCCAGCATCGCCAGGTTATGAAAACCATGAACCAGTAGTGATACTTAATCACATGGACATGGTTTGCGTAGCGGAACCTGAGAAGCCTTTCAATCCTCAAACGTCTGCTATCGAAGCTGTTACATACGAAGAGAACGGCGAACGCTGGATGCGTGCCAATGGTACATCACTGGGTGCAGACAATGGCATTGGATTGTCAATGGCACTGGCTATTCTTGCCGATGACACACTACACCACCCTACCCTAGAGGTGCTTACTACTACCAATGAGGAAGATGGTATGTCGGGAGCAGCTGGGCTTGAATCTGATTTCATAAAGGGACGCAGGATAATAAATCTTGATTCTGAGGCGTATGACGAGATAACGGTTGCTTCGGCTGGTGCTTATATGCAGAAAGCAAAATTGCCTTATCATCGTATTTCCATGCCAAAGGATTATGTGGCATACGATGTCAGCGTGTTTGGAGGAAAAGGTGGCCATAGTGGTGTTGACATAAATCTGGGACGTGGCAATGCCATCAAAATTCTAGCGAACCTTCTTCTCGTTGCTATCAGGCAGCTTAACATTAAGCTTTATATCATTAATTTCCGTGGAGGACAGGCGGCGGCAGCCATTCCTGGAGAGGCGGAGGCAAAGGTTGTTGTGCCAATAGAGGAAAAAGAGAACTTCGAAATGCTTGTAAAACAATGTGACGAGGCTCTGATGGCACAATATTCCGAAACGGATACTGACCTTGAGGTCACTTGCGACGAGACAGTTTGGAATGGTACTATCATTAATGAAGAAGGCACTCATCTTCTTCTTGCATCACTGAATGCTATACCTGTTGGACCTGTAGCAATGCGAGACGGTTCTGCACCAGGTTCTACTTTGGGTTCGTCATCTAACGTCTTGACAAGCAACAACATCGGAATCGTAAAACAAAGCACTAATGCGTTCACAGTTAGCATTCACACTCGTAGTTTTGACAACAACGCTCTGCATGATATGGCAACAAACATCTCGCAGATATTCTCCCTGACAGGAGCAGAAGTGGAATGCCAGATGGACCTTTCTTCTTGGCAGGAGGAAGAGGATAATGAGTTTATAACATTGGCACTTGATTCATTCCAGAACACTCTGGGATTCAAGCCAAAGAAGGTATCTATGCACTTTGCGCTGGAAGCAGGCTATCTTGTGGAGAAATTCCCTGGCGTTCATATCGTCAGCATTGGACCTCGCATTCTTTATCCACATTCCACACATGAGTGTGTTAATCTTAATACTGCTGAAAATATCTGGAAAGTAACTCTATCACTCTTAAAATCAGTTTAATGACAAAGACTATCTGCGCAGCTGCTACCGCACCAGGCGGAGCAATCGGCATCATACGTGTTTCTGGTTCGGACGCCATCACAATAGCCAATTCCATCTTTAGCAAAGATATTATCAATGCTCAAGCTAACTCTGTGATATTCGGAACGATATGTTCTGCACCGGATGTCGTTATTGACGAGGTTCTCTTGACGCTCTTTCGTGCTCCTCATAGCTATACGGGAGAGGACAGTGTAGAGATTTCTTGTCATGGATCTGCATACATCATGCATAGCATTTTGCAGTTGTTGATACAGCATGGATGTACAATGGCTGAGCCTGGCGAATATACACAACGGGCATTCCTCAATGGTAAGATGGACCTTTCTCAGGCTGAAGCTGTTGCAGACCTTATTGCTTCGCAGAATGCTTCGCAGCATCGCGTGGCAATGTCGCAGATGAGAGGTAACATTTCAAACAAACTTGTGGAGTTAAGAGAGAAGATGTTGAAGCTAACGTCTTTACTTGAACTGGAACTAGATTTCTCTGATCATGAAGAACTGGAGTTTGCTGATCGTTCAGAATTACTTCAAGTAACACTACAAATAAAGGACGAGATTTCACGACTGTCTTCTTCTTTTGCAGAAGGTAATGCAATAAAGAATGGCATTCCTGTTGCAATAGTGGGCGCTCCGAACGTTGGAAAGTCAACACTTCTTAATGCACTGCTTCAGGATGACAAGGCTATTGTATCAGACATTGCTGGTACTACTCGTGACACTATCGAAGATACCATTAACATTGCTGGTATTTTATATCGTTTTATTGACACAGCAGGTATCCGAAAGACTAATGACACAATAGAAAAACTTGGTATAGAGCGTTCAGAGAAAGCCGTTGAAAAGGCGCAGATAATAATAATGATGCGCGACCCAAACAACGATTTTCCACAATTGGAAATACGTGAAGACCAGAAAGTTATAAAAGTAACAAACAAGTCAGAAGACTTTCAGGCAATCAACGGCACAGGACTTGACTGGCTGAAGGACAAGATTATAGAATGTACCAATCGTGATACACAGGAAGACACCGTCCTCATCACCAATTCCCGTCATCACATAGCACTAGAAACAGCATATCAGGACATCCTTCGCTCTTACGATGCCCTACAGGCAGGACTCAGTGGTGACCTCGTCAGTGAAGACCTCAGACAATGTCTTCACCATCTTGCAGAAATAACAGGAGGCGAAATCTCCAACACCGAAGTCCTCCATAACATCTTCAAACACTTCTGCATCGGTAAGTAAAGATATTTAACATACTGATAATCAGTATGTTGCAAATTGCTTTTTACATTCCGTATTGGAAAATTTATGGTAATTACAAAA
>JAGHTW010000200.1 GCA_018065145.1 Candidatus Prevotella equi | reverse complement strand
GCAAGGCCGTGACAACATATCAGGACAAGAAGATACACGTAGAGGTCAAGGCGCTCAACTCTAAAGCGCTGGACTGCTCTACTCGCATTGCTCCTATCTATCGAGAGAAAGAGATGGAGATACGTAAGGCGATACAGGAGAGTGCTGTACGCGGAAAAGTGGATTTCTCTATATGGGTAGAGAAGGAGACAGCAAGTGATGCTCAGACCATCAATGTGGCGTTGGCGCAGAACTATTACAACCAGTTGGTGAACGCGGCAAAGGCGTGTTGTGGTGAGATGCCTGACGCAAAGAATGCTGCTGACTGGATGCAGATGGTGATGCGCATGCCGGACGTGATGAGCCGTCAGGAGATGGAGGAACTGACAGAGGAGGAATGGGCTGTGGCAGCGAAGGCTGTCGATGAGGCTCTTAACGAATTGTTTGAGTTCCGTAAGCAGGAAGGTGCAGCGTTGAGGATAAAGTTTGAAGAGAAGCTTGACAACATCGCTTCCCTCATGGCGCAGATAGAGCCATACGAGCAGTCGCGCGTGGAGAAGATACGCCAGCGCCTGACGGAGAACCTTAAGCAACTGCCTGACGTTGAGTATGACAAGAACCGCCTTGAGCAGGAACTCATATACTATATAGAGAAGCTGGACATCTCGGAAGAGAAGCAGAGGTTGGCTAATCACCTGAAGTATTTCCGTGAGACGATGGACGAGGCAACAAGCCAGGGAAAGAAGCTCGGCTTCATTGCCCAGGAAATGGGACGCGAGATAAATACTACAGGCTCAAAGAGCAACCAGGCGGAGATGCAGAACATCGTCGTACAGATGAAGGATGAGCTCGAACAGATAAAGGAACAGGTGCTCAACGCCCTGTAAATGATATACGGTACCATGACGTTTCCATGACACTTTAATGACACTTTCTGCGGAAAGTGTCATTTTTTTTGCGCTTTTTGTAAAGGGTTGTAATGCTATCGTATAGCCTTTACCATGTAATCGTATAACTTTTACCGTGTAATCGTGCAACGATTGCGGACGATTTATGCATAAATTTCCTGTAATCGTAATGCTCTGACACAAGGAGGGTAAAACGATCGAAAATCAAGGTAACTCAATTATTCTTGAAACGAATAAAAAACATAATCAGGGGCATAAGGAACTCAATCCTTATGCCCCTGAAATCGTATTGTCGGTAGGTGATAAGCTACTTACTACGGCAAATTATAGCCTACCTGTCACGACACATTATTTGATAGCTGCACCAGCAGCATTGTATGTTGCATCTGCAGTCATGATAACGAGACGACCAGCAACGACAGCCTTCTTAACAGAATAAGATGCTTCCTCCGTGCCCTGTGCAACGTTTACGGCTGTTTCGGTGTTGTATTCTACAGCGTTACTTTCTGCGCCAAGACCACCATTCTTGTTTGCTGCCTTAACGATGTATGTGCCGTTAGCATCAGGAGTATATTCGTTAGCCGTGATGCTTGTGAGGTATGCACCATCCTTGAAGACAGCATAGAGCAATGCCTCATCATTGTCCTGCCATGAGAGTTTGCCACCCTCTGTGATAGTAACGACAGGTGCTGCTGTCTGCTTTGTCTCATCAATAGCGTCCCATGAGTCTGTGCCACCAAGCACGTTACGCAGCGTGAACTGCGCAGCCTCTTCGTCAGAGAGGACTGGAGTATATTTGTTTGTTGATGTTGGCGAGTTCTTTCGTACTGAGAGGTCAATCACCTTGCCGTCCTTGTCAACAGAGTTATACTCGTAGAAGTGTGTCACGAGGCTGCTCATGTTAGTCCAGCCGCCGTCAGAAGGAAGCACGTTGAACTGGGTGTTGAGGTAATAAGTGCGTGGCTCGTTCTGCCATGGGCGACCGAGATTCCAGCTCTTGTCGGTTACGAGAGTCGCATTCTCGTCAGCATCAACAACGCAGTTTTGGAATACATAGCCCCACTTAACGTCAACGCTGGTATTTGGAGCAGAGATAACGGCACCCGACTTGTTGCCAAGGATGAGGTTACAACGCTCGAAGAAGATGTCGCCACCACCGCAGACAAAGTCTGTAGTACCATAGATGTCGCAGTCCTCGAGATATGTGCGCTTGCCAGTAACGTAAGTATCCTGGCTTGCCTGCATTGCAACGTTCTTGAGAACGGTCTTGTTACCGCCCGTTACAGCAACGCTGACGCCCTTGAGTACAGGAGCACGGAAGTCGTAGTTGTTGCGTATGGTGAGGTCCTGCAGATAGTTACCCATGCCGTCGCCGAGGTCGATGGTAGAAGAAGTGATGCCGTCGGTGATACCTTCAATGATTACGCCGTCCTTGCTTTCACCGATGAGAGATACGTTGTGGATAGAGTTCCAGTTGTCAATCTTCAGCGAGACGTTGTGCTGGTACGAGCCTACGAGAGTGCCATAGGTGTAGTTTCCGTTCTTGAGGAATACGGTCTTGCGCTCTGCAGTAGCTACCTTGTTGCTTACGGCAAGTTCTGCAATAGCGGCATCAAGTTCTGCAGCATTGCTTACCACATAGTCGTATGCAGCCTTTGTAACCACAGGCTTTGATGCTGTAGTGAATGCTACGTTAACGTCTTCCTTAGCAGCGTTATCGTAGTTGTCCTTGATAGCCGACTTGTCGATAGAGAATATGTAAGGAGTGTCGAAGTCAAGGTCCCACACCTGGAAGTTGAGAGTCGTTGAACCACCCTCAGCTGTATATGTCTTGCCATTGAAAGTCGTGGTAGCCGACTTCACGGCACGGTCGAAGTTAAGAGTGATGACAGCGTGATTGTCAACTACGGTAGCTGTCTGTGCAGTAACGGTAGGGTTGCCATCGCTTGTCTCTTCGGTCACGAGCTCAAACCAAGCTGTTGGCTGTCCGCCGCCTTCGATAGTGAATGCGATAGGTTCGCCAGCCTTATGGTTCTCGATGTTGATGATGAGGTCATACTTACCCTCAGCAAGTGTATTGTAGTTATGCTTGGTAGGGAGATAGATTACAGCATCGTCGCCAGCCGAGAATGAGGTTATGGCACTTGGTGCTGATGATGCATAGTTAGAACCCAAATCTTTGAAGATGAACTGCTTCACCTTGATGTTGCTTGGCAAGGTGATGGTATTGCTTGTAGAGTTGAGCTTGAATGAGCTGCCCGACCATCCGTCGAGGCTTGAAGATAGGAGTGAGTAGAGTCCGTTGCTCCAGTTTCCGGCACCTTCCTTACCGTCAGATGTATATTTGAGCTGTACGGTCTTGTCGGTAGCAGCAGGTGTGAAGAGGTGAAGTCCCTCAACGGTGAGCTTGGTCTGGTAGTTTGTTCCCTTGAGAGTATAAACCACGTTGTTGCCATCTACCTTGCTTGTCACGGCAGCAGGAGAGAGATTGCTGAGTGTAGCAGCTACGTTTGGCACGGATGTATAGACATTGCCGGCTAAGGTATATTCGCCGCCATCTTCCTTCAGTGCCTTGACAGCATCGTCTGAAAGGCTCACGCCGTCAACGCTTACGTTCTTGAGTGTAAGCACGTCTGATGGCACATAGTCTGCACGCTTGTTGAACTGCAGATGTGAATAGTTCATGATGAAGCCACCAGCCGTGTTGGTATAGTCGAGGCGAATAGACTTCAGACCCTTCATCAGAGGCTCTGCTATCTCGAACACCTGTTCGTTGCCGCCAGCCGTAATGTCGAAAGTCTGCTCTGCCTCTTTCGCATTTGTCATGGCATCGTTGACGGTTACCTTCACCTGACCAGCGTTATAGAAGCCGATGATGTCCATCTTCATGTTCACGTAAGCGTTCTCGCTGTTGTAAACGGTGTAGATAGAAGAGGTGTTGTTGGTGATGTAGCCAATGTTGTCGTTGGCACTCTCGTAGCGTGCACCATTGTGTGAACCTGCCTGAAGGTTAAGGTTCGTGGTGCTTGGTATCTCATCATACTGCGAAGCAGCATAGATAGCGAGGTCGCCGTAGTTTCCTGCATAGCTGGCAGTAGTGCTCTTCACCTTTATTTCGAGTGTCAGATTACCTTTTGGCAGTTTGCCAAGGCTGAAGTTATGGAGCGTGGTAGGTGTCCATGAACCAGTGTTCTCTACCGTGCGTTCGGTTGTGAATACAGGGTTAGCGTCTTGCATTACGCTAATGGTAAGCACGGCAGTAAGGTTGTTGGCACCCGTCTTCATTGTCATGAAATACTCCTGTTCAATAGTGTTGCTGAGCGAGAATGTGGCAGTGGAGCCATTGTGTGTAGAACCGATGTTCTTACCGCCGTTCTCTACGTTGCAGTTGCCGAGCGTAGCATTGCTCCAGTCGATGTACTGCCCCATGCTCTGCGGAATGCTGACGGTGTCAGCCCATGCCGTCATGGTGCTCACGAGCATCACGAGAAGTGCAGCGAGGATGTTGTTAAGTCTTTTCATTGTTTTGTTAGTTGTTATGTTAGTTATTCGTTTGTATTGACAATCTATTTCTTAATATACTTGACACCGTTGAGGACGTACACACCCTTTGGCAGACGCTCAAAGTACTGCGCTTCGCAGATGTATGCTCCCATGACACTATAGATATGGTCTGTCTTGAGGAGTTCCTTTGCCGTATAGTTTGGAATGTCATTGATGTTGGTCGAGATGAATGTCTCTTCTGCCACACCCTTTACGGTATTGATGCTGACGGTCTGGCGTATATCGTCAGATGCTGCAGCCAGTTCGATGGTCACATCGCCACCTGCGACCTGGAAGTTGTGGTCGTCTGTATTGAAGTAAGCCAGCTGACGGTAATCTACCGGTATCTCGATAGTCTTGCTCTCGCCTGCCTTCAGCTCTACGCGCTCAAAGCCAATGAGCTTGTGTCGCATATTGCCGTTCTTGCCGTAGTGGGTGTCTCCGTTGAAGTTTGCATAAAGCTGCACCACCTCAGCACCATCTCTCGTACCGGTATTGGTTATGGTAGCCGTAACCTTTGCTGTCTCTCCGGCATGTAGCGAAGCCTTGTTTGCTGTCATCTTGCCGTAGCTGAAGGTGGTATATGACAGTCCGTAGCCGAATGGGAAGAGTGGTTTCTCTGCCTGACATGGGTTCTTTGCGCCCTTACCATAATACATATAGGTGTAGCCCCAGTCGTCGATGTCATATTCCATCATGCCCTTGCGTCCGAGCGACGACGTGTTACCTAGACCCTTTGTTTCCTGTGGCAGTTCGTCGATAGAGTTATACCATGTGGAAGTGAGCTTGCCTGCAGGGTTAATATCGCCGAATACGGCATCGCAGATAGCCTGTCCCTGAGCCTGACCGCCATACCATGCCTCCATAATGGCAGGTATATTGTCTTTCGCCCAGCGTATGTCGAGTGATGAGCCTGACTCCAACACGAGCACGGTGTTGGGATTTGCTGCGTAGATAGCCTTCAGCACGTCCTCCTGATTGCCTGGAAGTGTGAGTTTCCAACGGTCGTGTGACTCTGTGCCGGTAGCGTGATCGTCTGGTTTTGAGAAGTCAGTGCCACCGATGAAGATAACCACGTCAGCCAGCTTTGCAGTGGCTACGGCACGGTCTATCATGCTCTGCGGAGCTACTTCGTTGACGGTACCCGTTGTCTTTACCATGAACAGCGGTCCTTGTGTTTCGAGAGGCTCCACGCCTTCGTTGTAGAAGCGGAACCAATCCCAGTTGCCTACGTAGCTCATTGAGCTTGACCACTTTACCGTAACCTTATGCTTGCCTTTGAAAACGTTGGCGTCGCACTTTGCCTTTATTGTAGCATAGGTTGACCATGCACCTGCCGCAATGGATGAATTGCTGATGCTGAGCGCAGGTGTCGTGGCGTTGTCAAGGTAGAAATTGATGCTGCCTTCGCCGCTACCTTTCTTTGTTGCGCAATAGACGGCGAAGTCGCTGCATCCACTACCGAAGTCAATCTCGTTGAAAACGATATAGTCGCCATTGGAAGTGTTCTCCACAAAGCCTCCGGCATTCTTGAACTTGGCTTCGCCACGCTTGCACGAAACGCTGTTGTAGTCCTCGAACTGCACGGTGCCATCAGACAGCGAGAAGTCCATTTTCTTTGCAAAAGCCTGGAAAGGAGTGGTGGTGTATGTCGGGGTGCCGGAATAGTCGCCGAGCATTATGGCATCGGCAAATGGTCCGATGAGGGCTATCTTTGTGTCCCTGTCCTCTATTGGCAGGATAGGCTTTGTTGCTCCAGTAGGTATCTCGTTGCGAAGCAGTGTGATAGACTCCTGCGCTGCCTTGAGGGCGAGGTTCTGGTTTGCCTTGCTTTCGAGAGTGTTGCTGACGGGATATGTGTAGTTGTCAAATTCTCCCAACGCAAAACGGGTCTCGAGAACACGCACCACAGCAGTGTCTATGTCGGCTTCCGTAAGGTCTATGTATGTCTTGCCGTTTGGTGCAGGCTTCTCTTTTGCCTGGAAAGCAGGGTCAACGGCATTGACAGCAGCACGCTGCATCACCGACGACTGATTCTTGAACTCGCAGTTTGTCTCGCATCCTGCCTTTATAGCCATTGATGCAGAGCGTGCCTCCATTATCTGTTCTTCCTCGGTAGAGTTGGCGTATGGAGCATGCATATCGGCAAAGGCAGAACCCGTATTTGCCTGTCCGGCGGTGTAGTTGCCGAAGTAAAGATGCTTCGTGGCACGGTGTATGCAAGAGAGAGCGGCGCAGTCTGATGTCACGTAACCCTTGAATCCCCATTCACCACGCAGTATGTCCGTAAGTAGCATCCTGTTGGCAGAGCATGGCAAGCCACCGTGCGCCTTGCTGTAACCCACGTTGTTGGCATCAAGTTCCGTAGGGTCGATGGACAGGGCGTTGTAGGCTGACATGAGACTCATCACGCCTCCTTGCTTTACCGACATCTCAAAGGCTGGCAGATAATACTCGCGCATGTTCTTTTCTGATACGAACGAGGTGGTTGACTGGCGTCCCTGCTCGTAGTTGTTGGCTGCGAAATGCTTGGCACATGCTATTATCTTATAGTATGGAGTGGATGGTGTTATCTCACCCTGAAAGCCTTTTATGAACTGCACGGCGAGGGTTCCGGCAAGGAATGGGTCTTCGCCGTAGTTCTCTTCATCACGTCCCCAGCGTGGATCGCGTGACATGTTGATTGTTGGCGACCAATAGTTGAGGCCCTTGCCGGTATTGACGTGGTAGATGCGTGCCTCATCGGACGTGGCATTGGCGCAATCGTAGATAAGCTGGCGGTCCCATGTGGCTGACATACCCTTTGACTCAGGGAAGGACGTAGCGGCACCTGAACGGGCTACGCCATGCAGCGCCTCATTCCAATACTGATATGATGGCAGGATGATAACACCATTGCGCTTGATTGGTTCGCTGACGTTGTTGCCGAGCTGATCTACCTTCTCGCGTAGCGTAAGCTCCTTGACGAGGAGTTTGGCACGCTCGTGGAAACTCAGTGACTTGTCCATCCAGGGATAAGATGTCTGTGCTGATGCCGTCATTGTGCATGCAAGCAGGAGGGATAATGTTAGGGTCTGTTTCATTGTCTGGGTTTGTTGTTTTATGATTTCGCTGTTTTAGTCTGGGTGCAAAGTTAGTTGTCGTATGCATGTGTATGGGGTAATATTATCCCAAATAGGTGGAAAAACGGTTTGTGAGGGCAGCAAAATAGTATAATTGGTTCAAATCTGCCACTCATGACTTTTTTTTCATACTAGTACGAAAAGTCCTTCTTTTATAATAATGTGGGAAATCCTGTGATGGGGAATCCCCCTCTACGGTATGCAACCTGCGCCATAAAAAAAGAAAGAAATTAATCAGAAATTGTTGTTTGTAAAGAATTTCTGATTAATTTCTTTCCTATGTAATGTGGTGCAGGTTAGTTCCTACAAGAAACCTTATTTTCCTAATGAAATGTTTACTGCAGCGTTGGCATCGGCAATAGTCACCTTGGCGGCATCCATCGCTTCGTCTATGAAAGTGCCGAGTCCGTCAGCATGATGCTCGCGGTCTTCGCGCTCAAAGACCATGAAACCGTCTTTGCTGACCGCTACGCTGCACACTTCCGTACTTGT
>JAGHTW010000177.1 GCA_018065145.1 Candidatus Prevotella equi | reverse complement strand
TTTACTTGCCTTCATCGCTGATAGACATCGAGAATCTTTGTCTCACAGATGTTGGCGGTCACATAGTCGTTGCCTCCTTCCATGACACTCTCGACATTGTGTAGAGCGTCGGCAAAGGTATCTGCCTGGACAAGGTAGGTGCTGTTAGAACGCTTCTCCTTGCCACTGGCTTCGTCAATGCTCAGGAAGGAGAGCTTTGCCTTGAACCACTTATCGCCGTCCTTCTCATCGAAGAAGACGCTTTTGTAAGGGGCAGGATTGATATTCTTGACATCGACACCGCCTCTTACGATAGAACCCATCTCTTTCAAGGCTCGCTTCTCGGCTTCGGCAAAGCTGACAGCATCGACAACGACAATCTCTGTGACTTTCTTCTCAGTGCCGTCTTCCTGCATCTTCTTGTAGGACACGGACACCTCGAACCATATTGATACTTTTTCTTTCATAGTCTTTGAATTAGTATTCAGAGACAGCTCTGATACCACCTCCTGAATGTCGGTCGTTCTGATGAGTTGTATGATCAGTAGTTGATGGCTCAAATGCCCAAGACCTTGTTGTGTTACTGCCATCATGAACAACGGAACGTGTCCAAAGCTTTGCTCGGAACGGCAGATTCACGTGTCTTGTGTCGGTCTTGGCACCATTAAAAGGTATGATGATGGTATTACCATTCTTCTTACTTGTACCTTTCTTGCACTGTACACCATTAACCATTACCACTTCCCAATCGCAATTGATCGCCAACTCATACGCCTCTGAGTTCGTCGGCATACGGTATAGCGAGCCAAGTCTTCGCGTTGCAGCATCGTACTGAGGTGTGAGGATATAGCCTGACTTCTTAGGATCTTGCATTGCATACCCCTTGGATTCCAATTCATCATAGCTTAATCCATAAGTGCGAATCAGAGGGTTTGTCCCAGAATAATCAAATTCCGTTTCACTTGTACGTCCTTCAGGATCGCCCCACCAGAAGAAATCACCAAATTCCTCAGGAGTGACCGCGCCAAGGTTTGTAGTAGCCCATCTTACGCTCAGTCCCAAGTCAACGAGCTCTACATTTCCATCTCCTGTGGTGACCTTCTCATCAAAATCGACAAGAGTTACAGAGGAGAATGTGATGTCGCGGACATTACCATCCATATCAATCTCCACGATTGCGGATGTTGAGACACCTGCCGACAAGTTTATGGCAAACTTCTTTTTCTCAATCGTTACCCTTTTGATGACATTGCCGTCACTATCATGAAGCTCATAATCCAAATCAAAGAACAGTTTCAGTCCAGAATAAGGAGCTACAAAATACTGGTCACTTTGAATCTGGTTAGAACCTGCCAAATCATATGACGATTTGTATTGATAGGCAACCATTACGTTATCATCAAACGTCGCAGGATTGCTGTAAGAGTCCCATTCCCATTCACCATCTAAGCCCTCGCCTTCACTGGAAGTTTGGGTATATGTTGCCTTGAAATCCGACTTAGGCAAATAAACCTTGGCACTATTGATATGAATGGCCTTCGTACCGGTGTTCTTGACAACAAACTGGTATTTGGACATGATGTGACGCATGGTAAGGCTTACTCCATTCTCAATCACTTCATCATCTACATTCTGAATCAAGGCTTGATTAGAAACGAGATAGTCAGTACCTGTCGACTCTTCCATAACGGCGGTTACACCTTCCAACTTAACCTTGCCGTCAGTATATGAGTACGGAGCATCAGACGGAGCCGCACCACTGAAGCGGTAGTTGTTGGCATAGTACCACTGTGCAGGAGTCTTCAGAATCCATGTTCCAGCGTTATTGTATAACTCGTTGTCGGCAATGGCGACATTCCAAGACTGAGAACCTGCCTCCTGACGGTCGGCGAAGATCTTCAGACGCTGTTCCGTAAGGTTGGACTGGGTGACAGTGGCGCGTGTCACGTTCTTGCCGACGAAAGGTGAATTAAATGTGATATACTTGGAACTTACTGCTGTGTCTGTAGGCATGTCCATATACTCATCGTTTGAGCAAGAGGTGAATGCCGTAATTCCGATTGCAGCAAGTGCTAAACTCAAAAACTTCTTCATCTGGTTGTTAATTAGTTGTTGTTAAACTTCTATGAAAACATCGTGACTTTCCCATTCTCCCAAGTCTATGGACACACCTCCGTTTTCTCCTTCGGGGATGGTCTCTATTTCTTTGGACACATTGATCGTCACAAGAATGTCGCCACCTCTTGGCTGTTGTACCGTCTGCATACTGACATCACAGTGATAGACGCTAAGACCATGAGGCTGGCGAAGGTAGAGGGTGAGAGCCTGGCTGTCACCAGACTTTCCCCAACTGCTTACCTTTGCCGTTATCCTGTCATGGCTCATGGTTGCTGTTGTCCTGTGGGCTGTGACACCAACAAGTGTATCGGTCAGAATAGCATTACCCCTTGCCAAACCATTCATAACAATGAACGGACAGCCTATGACTCTTCCGTCATTGTTTTCCAATACGACATGTATGTTGTAGTCATACACTCTCTTGGAAAGGGTAAGGCTCAGGGTATCGGCTGTAATAGCCGTATCTGCTACATAGCAATAGAACGGATCGGGCATGTGACTCAAAGAATCTATGCTGTTCTCATTCATTGTGGTCGCTATACCATTCTTGACAAAGACTTTTTCAGTGTCATTGTTGTATGCAATTACTCTCGCCTGGAGTACATTGGTATGAAAGATTGTCGAGCAACCGTAGAAATCACGTGTCATTCCATTGAAATCCACATGATAACTACTGGCTTCCGTGCCATCATCGTGGCAGAGGCTAAGCACAAATGCCTGTACTCTCTCATTACCGCAACATTGACACCAGCAATCCCCACACCTTGTACAGCCAGGGGCGCAACAACATTCTTTTTCACACGAGGTGCAAAGAATTGTGAGGATAGTCAACAGTACTGATAGAATCCTCTTACATTCCATGATGCATCTCCATGTGCCGTATCTCAGCATTGACCTGTGCCTCATAAGCTCGGGCGGCAACATCCATCGGGCTGTCAACGCCAGGCTTGAAATAGACTCGCTCATGAGGCATGTGGTGCTCGACATTCGTTATATAGATGTCTGGACGAGGTCCATGTACATCATTATAGATATGTCCTACCTCATGGGCTACGCCAAGGACTGCGCTGAGTCCGGCGAAGAGCTTCTGACCGAAGGTGAGTCCGTTGGGGTCTTTCTCTTTCGGAACATTCTTGATGTCCACTTCGGGGAAGACCTTGGCGAAGAGCTTCATGCGATGCTCGTCATCCAATGCCATGAACTTGTTGTACTGTTTCTCGGTGATGTCATGGCTGATAGCCTGTCCGTTGATGACGGCTGTCATGCGGAACTTGACTTCACTCTCAGTACCTTTGTCCTTGGTCTTGGCTTGCTGCTCGCCTTGCTCCTGCGTCACTGGCTTCTCAGGCTCGATACGCTCGACTCTTATCTCCTGGACATCAACGGCTCTGCCATGGGCTCCTTCTCTGAACCATCCCTTGCCGTCCTTAATGTCTCTGCCATCGACGGCATTCTCATCAAGCATAGGTCGTTGGAGGTTGTCGGGGGCTACCTGTTCCATCTCTACAATGTCATTACCTCTTACTTCCAGACCTGCCTGTCTGGTAGTAAAACCAAGCTGTTGGTTCAGCTCAGCCTTGGCTTGGTCGGTAAGTTCAATGTTGATGGACTGGTTGCTGTTAAGCATGTCCTTGGTGACAGTAGCGGCGAAATCCTTTCCGATGACATCGTTGATGACCTTCAGACGGTCAGCAACAGAGGCTTCCTTCAATGAATTGGAGGTGAGCTTCTTCAACTCTTCATCGGTGAGATCGTACTGCAAGTCAGCAGGAGCACTGGCACTTTGCACTGTAAGCGTCTTGGTGTCAGCATCTACCACCAATCCGTGAGTGGCAAGGACTTCCTGCCATTTCTCATTGGTGAAATAGACATCGGAAGTGATGGCTTCCTTATAGGGAACAGCAGGGTGTGTAGTACGCTCTACAGCCGCCACAGGCTCGATGACCGTCTGCAGGTTTGCAAGGACATCCTTCTGAGGCAGTGGTGTCTGTGCCTGTCCTCCCTTGTAATAGAAGCCGTAACCACCGTTCATGAGCTCACCGGGCTTCATCCTTCCGTCAGGACGGTTGGGAACCATAGGTGCGCCAGCATAGAACAACTCGCCGCCGATGCGTCTCAGATGGTAGCCTTCCTGTTGTCTTGGTGTCCAACCTAAGAAAGGGGTGTGCCTTCGGTCAGTGTACCAGCCGTAGAATGGTCGCGCCATTCTTCCGTACTCTCCTTCACCAATCCTATAGCCGTGGAGTCCCATGGTGACTCTGCCGTTGGCATTGCGTGCATGGACAAAGTTCTTCGGGAGGTCAAAATCGTTTTTGAGCAGTTCCGCGAAGGTGTCGTAGGCTCGCTTGTTGGCAAAGTTGGTGCCCCAATCGGTGAGCGCTTTCAGCTGATTCTCCGAGATATTGTAAGCAAGGACAGGGGAATCGTGACCTTGTATTACCAACTGGAAGCCGTTGCTGCTGCCAGTGATATGGGCTTGCATTCCGTTCCTTACCAGTATATCCTGAAGCTCAGGACTGAGGTCAAGGCTACGTGGGTTTGTATTCTTTCGTATTGACATAGGAACTATATTAAAAGGTTGTAATTCCTATGAGAGAGGACAACCTAAAGGTCGCCCTTCTCCATAGCTTCTTCCATCTCGACGCTCTTCAAAGCGAGGAACTCCTCAGCAGTGTCATCGGATGGTGTCTTGCCATTGTCCGCACACCACTGGGCATGTTCCTTCTTCATCTTGCGTGAGTAATGGTTGACATATTCCAGCCAACCGATTTCTCCGTTCTGCATCTTCTCGACGAGAACTTCAACAGGATAGAATTTCTCTTTTGCCATTGTGTTGGGGGTTAGGGGTTCTACATCTTGTGGGCAGAGGCACGGCTCATACCGATACGCTTCTGGGCTTCCCACATGGTTTCTGTGTACTCGTCCTCTGGAACATAGTTCAGATCGCCAGCGTCATCCTTTACCCAACAGCCGAAAATGCCGAAGGTGTAGGTGTCCATCGTCTGACCTGCCTGTTCCTTCCACTTCTGGGTGTTACCCATGCAGTGACGGAATCCCTTGGGGTCGTTCAGGTCAATACCGAATGTTACCTCTTCCTTTTCATCAGCAATGGTAAGGGGCTCGCCATTCTTCAAGCAAGTGAGCTCGGCTGCACTCAGCTGGAAATGGTCGGCAAGCACCTGAAGGTTGTTGCCAATGACAGGCGTAGGCACGGAGAGTACCTGCAAGGTGTCGGCATCAAGCTGATGGAAGGCTTGCACATCACGTCCGTCCTTGGTGGTCATAGTACCGATAATGGCTTTGCCCTCACGGAGCAAGGCTTGCTCGGCATCGTTGAACATATCCAAGGTGACACGTGTCTGCTTGGGGTAGAACATTACTTTGACTTCGTTCGTTTCTTCGTTTCTTACCAAAGAGAAACGCGCACGATCATGAACCTGGGTTCCATCCTCGCACGTATAACAAATAGGTAAGACAGGGGAACGGCGACCGTCACGGATTCCAGAAAGGACATTCTGGGGGAGGTCTTCAATCATCTCCTG
>JAGHTW010000080.1 GCA_018065145.1 Candidatus Prevotella equi | reverse complement strand
CGCCAGAGCCATAGCCATAGCCATAGCCATAGCCATAGCCATAGCCATCGCCATCGCCAGAGCCATAGCCATCGCCAGAGCCAGAGCCAGAGCTGACTGACAGGAACTTCTTTATTACTTCTTCCATGTTGTAACGCTTTCTATACTGTTAATGGCTTCTGTCGTGCAAGGTATGATAGCGATAACCTCTTCTACCTGTATCTGCTCAACGGTAACGGTAAACTTACAATGTTGAGGTCTCTTAACACCTTCTGTTGCAAGTTGCATGAGTGAGGCAGCACCATCCCAATACCAAATGTTACGGCAGTTGTGAATCTCTGCTGTACGTGTCTCTGAACTGTAATCTGCGAGTACACCGAAATATACTCCTGCTCTGTTTGTGCGAATGATGCACTTCTTTCCAATGTTTGTTGTCATAGTTTTAATTTTTAATTGTTTAGTTTGTTTCTTAAAAAGTTCTCTATAAACACTCTACCTTTGAACACCCTGACTGTTACATTGGTGTACTTGTCTTTCTTTGACTTCGCCATAACACCCATAATCGTCTTGCGCTGCTCGTCAGTTAAGAGTGCTTCAATCTCTCTTATGCGATTAATGTCAGCATCTTTTGCCGTATTGTCTATCATTTCCCTAACAGTATTTCCAGTGAGTCAATAGTCACCTCCTGTGCATAATTCTCTTTAGCGTAGTGGTCTCGCTCTGCCCTTGCCGTTGCCATACTGTAGAATGAATATCCTATGCTTGCAAGGATAAAGAGCAATGCTACTGGATGCTTAACGAAACACTTGGCAATGTCCGTTGCACACTCAACAAAGGTGCGCCAGAGACAGATGCCTAAAATAACGATACCCTTTGAAATGTATGCAAAGGATGATCTGTATGAAATATCAGTATTTTTATCCATGATAAGTGATTGTTTAAGCATAACGGTACCTGATGTAATCTGCCTCGCTCTCAAAGCCGTTGCGGTGCCAAATATCATCATAATACGCTTCTTCTTCGAGTTCTTCTTCTAATTCGGATATAGAAAGATTCTCAGTGAGATATTGCTTGATACACTCAGCAAGACGTGGACATATGCGCTCATGCTCGTTGTAATCCGGGTGGTTCGCATCCTCGTTGTCATGATACACTATTACTTCAATGTGGTCTTTGGCGTCAGCATGATAACCGATGTCAAGATAACCATTGTTGGTGCTGACGGTTGCGCAAGTAAAACTGTCATCATCGCAAAGCATTTGCTTCACTGCTTCGCACAATGCGTCAAGGCATTCTTCTTTAAAATTAGCAAGTGTCATAATAAGTATAAATTAGTTTAATGTTACCATTTCGCAGTCCCTAATAGAAGGACTTAGGATTTCATTTGCAAAGTTATAAATAATTTATTAATCTACCAAACTTTTTGTTAAGTTTTTTGTATAAGAAACAAAAATAATTGTATTTTGCTGATTTTACGACCTATTTATATATAATGTATGCTGATTTTGTACACATTTTATTAACTCTCAGTTAAGGTAATAGTTGACAAATAAACATTTTGTTAACATTTGCAAACATATTATAATAACACTAAAATTATTTGCAAAGTACAGATTAATATAGTACCTTTGTATCATCAAATATTAACCAAAAACAGGGCGGCAACCATACAGCGGCATAGAGTATATGATGAACGTACAGAAATACAAAGAAACGACATTTAGGGCTCACAAGAGATTCGTCAACAGTATGTATGCATACAAGACGCTTACAAGCAATCTCAGTGATATGGACAAGTTAAGATTGGATAATATCATAGCGCAGTCATATCACGCAGGTTTTAACGACTCGCAGGGATATATGTCCCGGATATTACGTTAGACTTCTAATCAATGTGTTATATAAATATTTTAAGGGTTTGGGGTGCATCCTGTTGGGTGCATCCCTTTTTCGTTATAGGTAGTTTACAAGTGAACTGTTAACACCATGCAATAATTCTTAATAATTCTGTAGTTTCATGGTCTTGTGATATACTTTAGGTAACTTTGCAGAATCAACCTAAACAATAACAAAAAGACTATGAAGAAAATCAACAAGCACAACTGGGAGAACTACCTGCATTCCGAAGGAGGACAAGCTACAATAAGTCAGTTCACCGAAGCATCAGAGTATGATATACCAGGAGAGGTTGTTTTGGATATAATTGAACATTACAACCCACGTATTCTTAATAACGTTAGCGAGGAGCAGATTGTCATTTGCACAAAAGGAATGACATACGATGTAGAGGACGTATATTACGAGCTACAGCAACCGCAGACATGGGAGGAAGCAGAAACCTTCTACGAGGAACTGATAAAGAGAAAGATGAACCATAACTACCGCTTGGCTTTGTCTATGAACCTGCCTTTGTCATTTGCCTTGTTCGCACTCAATCCAAAACAGTTTCTGCCAAACCTCTATTCGCTGAACATCAAGAATCTTTACAAACTTGCTGATACGTACGATCTGGAGTTACCCCCTTTGCCAAAACGCTCTGACTATCCCGGAAGATGTGCCTACTATCTTGGTGTATGCAAATCACTCCACGCTTTCCGTGAACTCAACAAACTGTCACCCGAAGAGTTGTGCGCATTCATCTATGACCATTTCCCAAAGAGTCTTGAAGAGGAGGAAACTGAACCATTGCCAAAGCCTATGCACGCATGGTTTATAGGTGGTGAGAGCAACGACAAGGAGGAAGAAGCCGAATATCGCTTTTGGCAGATGAATCCCGACACCCGAAGAGGTGACATCTTGATACACTACGAGAAAACACCAGTCAGTGCGATAACATCAGTATGGAGAGCGGAGGAAGATGGCTTTATAGACCCATTCTTCTACTACTATGCCTATTCGTTCATGGGATGCCGTGAGGACGTGCCACACATTACCCTTGACGAACTGAAAGCGGATGAATACTTCTCTGAACATAGTTTGGTTAGAAAAAATATGCAGGGAGTGAACGGATGGGCAGTATCATCTTCTGACTATAAGAGATTATGTGAATGGTTTAGGGATAAAGGTGTGACCGCCGAACTGCCTGAATTGTTCGCACCTGAATCACCAAAGGATGTAATCTTGAAGGAAGAGAGCGATGTAGAAGACCAACTCATTGCACCTCTTCTCGAAGAAATGGGTATCTCCTACGAGCGTCAAATATCATATCACCTTGGCAGGAAGGACAAAGGCAGGGCAGACTTCATCCTTGGCTCTTCTGTTTCCCCGGACGGATTGGAGAAACGTGCTGATGTGATTATAGAGGCGAAATACAACATGAAGAACTCAAAGGAGGAAACCGATGCGTTTGCTCAGGGACGTTCTTATGCCAATCAGAGCAAGGCACGTCTGTTGGTTCTTGCAGACAAGCAGAGAGTGGTAGTATATCCTAAAAAGAATGGTGAGTTTGACCGATACAACAACATTGTCATTGGCTGGAACGAGTTACGTTGCCCGGACTGTTTCAACCTTGACAAATATAATCTCTTGAAAGATTATCTGACGAATAGTAACATCTAAATCACAAAAGTGTTAAATGTGTGTTAAAATTAGTACAAAATTACGTTATAAGGTAATTTTTTAGTAACTTTGCATAAAGAAATTTTATACACAACAAACATGGCTAAAGCAAGAATACAAGAGGTGGCACAAACAGACAAGGCTGGACTATTCACAATCTGCTTTGAGGGCGAAAGTTACAGCGAGTTTCAGAAATTCATCGTTGAACACAGTGATGCGTACAGCAAGGACCTGAACATAATCCTTTCTGCTATTCAGCATATGTTAAACACATCAGGTATGCTTGAAAGATATTTCCGTCCAGAGGGCAAGATGAGTGATGGTGTTTGTGCCTTGCCTATTGAGACAAGCAAATTAAGACTGTATTGCGTCAGAGTTAATGACAACATTCTTATAGCTGGCAATGGTGGTGTAAAGAACACTGCACGATATGAGCAGAACGAGAAGTTGAATGGATATGTTATATCATTGCAGAAATTGGATAAAGCAATCAAGGTAGCACTGAAAAAAGGCACTATCACAATAGAAGGTAAAACTATTGAAGGTATTGACAATAAAAATTTTGACTTATGAACAGAGTAGCACCATTCTTTACGGAAGCATTGGCAAACATACCACCTGACATAAAGAAGCAGGTGGACTTGTCTATGGGGGTATCTGACCGCCTTGCAGATATTCTCAAACAGAAAAATATGACCCAAAAAGATTTTGCCAAAGCTATGGGAAAGACTCAGGCGGAGGTCTGCCGATGGTTGGGAGGTACACATAATTTTACATTCTCCACAATCGCCAAGATTTCTGCTTTCCTCGGAGAAGACTTGATTACGATAGTCAAATAACCATATAATAATATCTCCCCTGCCATAGTCCAACCAACTTTGTCAGGGGAGTGTATAAGGATAACATTATGAGTTTATAGCTTTCTAACCTGATACGGCACCTGCTGCGGCACGTGTCTGTCTGTATTGTGCAGTACGCAACGCCCTTTCCGGGTTCTTGTTGCTTTCCACCGTAGATGCACGCATTGCTACCTGACTGCGGTATCTCTCGCCTTTCTCGCTGTCATCAAGGAACTTTGCAGGGTTCTTGTTATACATCATTTCTGTATAACGGTAACCTGGACTACCCTTTGCAAAGTCGCCTACATAGTTCAGGTTCTTGTCAAATGAATGCAATCTATCAAATGACCATGATGGGTCAGGTGACATATTACGCAGTCTTTGACCTGCATAGGCACGCATTGCTGAATCAAATCCTCTGTTTCTGCGTGAACTTGCCCATGCTCGGATTGCTTCTTCTTGTCTGTTTCTTGCCATGATTATAAAAATATCAAATTGTTAAACACTTTGCTTTGTCACTGCAAAGTTACTCAAAATTACCCCCCCCAATGGCATTACGCAGATAATTATTCACTAACTCGTTTAATGAATATTTTTATCATTTAACAACTTCTACAATCACAGCACATGGTTTCCTATATTCTTTATTGTCGGCTCATTCCTCCTTTGTGTGTCCTTCCTCGTCAAACTCAAACGGCAAAGACAACTGCCCCGTCTGACGCTCCTTCATCTTTGCAAAGCGAGACCAGAACTCACGCATATTATCCGAAATTTCAAACAATGTGATAACCTTTACTATCTGCTTTTCAAGATGTGGCTCACCTATATCAACTGTAAGGTACTGATGATAGCGTGCAGTCTTGTTTCCCGATGCACTGATGGGTGTGCGCTTTTTAAGCTCTTCCATGACACCTTTCGGCAATTCATTGTAGATAATGGTATTAGTCCATTTACCTATAACACCCGGACGTTTCTGAATACCACGTACACTATATTCCCACTTGTTCAATCGAAACAGATGTTTGTAAAACGTATCAGGAAACCTCTTCTGCCAAGGCAATAACTCTGGAGCGATGTACGCATTAAGAATCTTCTGCAACTCGTCTTTCTCCCTGTCGTGCTGATAGCCTGTTGCTTCATCAATGAGTGCAACTATACCAACATCTGCAAGTGCATACAATAAAGTTTCGGCAATAGGAACAAATCGTAATTGACGCTTTGTCAGTGTTCCTGCATTGTTCGCATCAATGTAAACCTTGCAAAGACCTCGCAATATGTGACCATTATATCCAGTTCTCTCAACGCCTTTAGTGTCGATGTAACTTATCAAGTTGGTCCACTCCATAAGTTCCGTATTTACAAATGGTTGGAGGTTGTTGGCATCTAAAAACGATGGCATTTGGTCCACCCTGTAAATTTCATTGTTCTTACCTTTTCGTGGTCTATCGAACGCAGAAAATATAGATGATGCACTGAGTACCCTCATACCATTATCCAACACTGCGCATGGCAATTCCTTGTCACCGATTTTTAACATGCCATCATGAATGGCTTTGTATAATACTTTTTTCATACTCATTCCTCTGCTTAACTTTTTCTTTTTTCGGATTTCCTTCTTACATTTACTATGGCATAAATAATTACCGGGATAACTATACCAAACTTGCTAAAATCGTAAACAGTCTCGTTGACATGGGTTTCTTTTCGATAATGGTCTAATTGTGAGCCACTGTAAATATGATAACCTTTTGCAAGAGATTCGGAACGTTCTCTGTTGTGTTCTTTAACTCCCCTGTTGCTGCAATCTACCGCAACACACATAGTAAAAACCACAACAAACAGGAATGATAATGCCGGATACTTAAAAGGTTTCAAGTCCTTGTTAATGAAATAATATATCATCAGAAGTATCAAAGCGATTGGCACTCCTATAATCAATGCACATAAAATAAACAGTAGTATTATTCCTATCATACCTATTCCTCCTTTTCCAATTCCATAGATACATCTTTGCGCACCATGTCAGCCAGACGCAACAGATCATCCGCACTCATTATCTCATGAATAGTACCATAAAAACCATAATATCACTCATATTTCATCTATCAGACCTCCTTTCCTTTAGTGGATTGGGGGTCTTTTTTTTCACTAAACCACATAGTGAAAAATTAGGCCGTTTATTATTTTACCATTATTATGTGATTTTATATCTTTGCGTGTTAAACATCAAAGATAAAGACGATAATGGCGGAATTAAGTTTCAAAGTCCTGGCAGACTACCAGCAGGTACTGGAGGCACAAAGGAGAGTAGAGGAATTTGAGAAATATATAAACAACCTCAAACTTAATGCAGAGGTACACGTAGATTCATCACACCTCGCTAACGAGATAAACGGCATAGCGAAACTGTTACAAGGACTTGTTAACAGTCTTTCAAGCGACCTTGGGGTATTGACACAGGAGATTAACCGTATGGGTGCATCACTTAAAGGTGCATCCACGAATCTTAATGGTGTCTCCCAAACGTCATTGTCTGCCGGGGCATCTATGCAACAGGCATCGCAGGACGCGAGCAACCTTAATCATAACCTCTCTCAACAGCCATCAGCCTTTGACCAAGTATCAGCCAGCGTATCACGCTTTGCACAACAGTTTACGGCTGGAGCATTGGCATATCAAGCGATAACGAAAGCGATACAAGGCTTTCAGCAATCAGTAGGAACAATCGTCAGCTTTACTGCCGCCAACTCTACACTGCAAGCCATCCTTGGTGTTGGTGATGAGCAGATGCAGGGTTTTATGGAGACAGCGGAGGCTCTTGGTCGTTCAACCGTCTTTACTGCATCACAAGTAACGCAGTTGCAGACAGAGTTGTCTAAATTGGGTTTCAACGAGGCAAACATTCACGCAATGGAGGGTTCTGTACTGAACTTTGCTCAGTCAGTTGGCACGGATCTGGGTAATGCTGCATCAACGGCAGGTGCGGCACTGCGTATGTTTGGTGTTCAAGAAGAAGAATATACAGAGCAGACAATACGCTATACCAATGCTATGGCAACGGCAACCATGCGTTCTGCACTTGATTTCCGTTCTATCTCTGAGAACCTTGCCACCTTTGGCCCAATGGCACACTCAATGGGTATGGAGATACAGGATGTATTGGCACTGTTTGGTATCTTGAAGAATGCTGGTGTTGAAGCGTCAACTGCCATGACCTCTCTGCGAAATATCTTTACCAAGGTAGCACAAGGTAAGATTGAGGGCATGGGAAAGGTGAAGTCCCTTGAAGATTTTGTTGCCGGGTTAAAGAACATGGGCAGTCTCGACCCTGGCAACGGTATGAAAATGATTGGTCCGCGTGGTGGTACGCAGTTCATCACGTTAAAGGAACAAGCAGACGAGATTCTAAAACTCAAAGGGCAGATAGAAGAGGGCATGAACGTTGACACCACTGGCGAAATGGGTGAGCGTATGGTTAACAACCTCGCAGGTCAGATGAAGATGTTATCTTCTGCGTGGGAGGGATTTATCCTTACGTTCCGTAACACTGATGTCATAATGAAGGATGCAGTGGCAGGACTTACTGATGCTATCGGTGCTGTACGTGAATTTATTGCCCCAATGGGTGACTATTCCGTAGAGACTATTGAGAATGTAAAGAATGCAATGCTCGGTCTTATCGGTGTGTTCGCCACATTCAAGGGGGGTGAGTACCTTTTGGAGACAATAGATGCTATAAACGAAAGACTTGGGACTATATCAGAGGCGAACAAAGAACTGCTTACGACAAACACTGCCATCATAAAAGGTGACGAAGCAATTATCAACAAGCGTAATCTCCGTATAGCAGCAGAACTCAAATCGGCAGAAACGATTGTAGAAGTCAATCAGTCAGTGGTTGATGCCATACAGGAAGAGGTGGATACTTACGATGAATTGTTCAGGGAGGAAACCAAGAACCTAGTCGCAGCTCTGGCATCCGGGGATGCAAAGAAAGCAGAAGCAATTCAGACTAACCTTAACGAGATAGCAACGGACAGGGAAACTGCAGCAAAAAGACTCAACACTGCAACCACAGAGTTAAATGCTTCCAAGACTAAACTCAACACTACCGCATTGGTGGCAAATGCTGCCGCAGAGAAGGCGAAAGCCGTAGAGGGAGCAAGGGCGGCAATGACGGAATTTAGGTCAGTTGCCGCTACAAATACATATACTGCATCTGCTACTGCACAGACGCTTGTATTGAAACTACAGACTGCCGCAATAAATCTTCAGGCACTTGCATACAAAGGACTGACGGTTGCCATGATGTCCGTACCGTACGTAGCAATCGCTGCTGGCATAGCGGCGGTGGGATATTCCATATACCAAATTGCTACTTACGAGACCGAAGCCGAAAAGTCCCTTGAAGCCATGAAGGAAAAAATGGAAGATGCGACCAAGGGAGTAAACGAGGAAATATCCAAGGAAACAGCAACATTAAAGAATAATGTCAACACCTTGAAGGCTATGTATGTCACAGAGGGATTGGCGGCGGCAAAGTCAAAGACTTATCAAGACACATTGAAAGGATTCAAGAAGGTTCTTGAAGCCAATGGACTTGAATTGCAGACCTTCAAGACACTTGAAGGTGAGGAGATAGTTGGTGTTGATGAATTAACTCAGAAGCACAAGCAACTTACTGAGATTCTTGAAAAAGAGAACGAAATCAGGAGACAGAAGGCTACCCATCAGGCGATACTCGAAGAAGAGAATAGTCAAATGGATAAGGCATTTGATGACTTCAAGAAGAAACTCGAAGACAATGACTTTGAGAATGTTGAAGTTGTCACAACTGAGATAAGAGCGCATGTTAACGAAGATGATATTGAGGCACTTGTAGCGGTTGAACGTGCTCAACAAAAACTGAATGATTTGCGTAAGGCAGGTAAGCAGAGCACAAAGGAATATTCAGATGCAGAAGAGCAACTAAGGAAAGCGATAGCAAGCCAGAAGGCAGAATTCGAGAAGCAGAACAAGTACATCGAAGAGATGGGTAAGGCTCTCGGCTGGTCAAAGGGGCAGATTGAGATAGCGCAAAAGTATATGAAAGAGATGCTTTTGTCTATGAGGGATGCTGCATGGGGCTCTGAATATTATAGAACAGCCTTTTCCAAGATGGCAGATACGTTAGCCAAGCAAGCACGATTGGCTAATATGCCTTTGAAAGAACTTAACAACTACCTCAAAGAACTTGCTAAGAAGAATAAGTATAAGATAACCATTATCACTGACTATAAGACAACAGGTGCCGTTCCCGAATGGATGAAAAAGGAATTTAAGGCAGACAAAAAAGGTCTTGAAGCACTAAAAGCAAATGCCGCAAAGTTTGCATATAACGCAGAAAGAGGTGGTGGTAAGGTAGGAGGAAAATATTTTACGGCAGAGCAATCTGCACGTAAAGCTAATCAATACGATCTGTATGCACAACAAATAGAGGAAAAACTTGCAGCAGAAGCACAAAAAAAGCAAGACGAGGCAGCCAAGAAAGAACAGGACGCATCAGCAGCTAACGAAGCACGAAACCGCCGTGAGGCGCAGAAGAAACTTGCAGAGGATAGAAAGAAATGGGCAAAGGAACAGGCAGAGCTGGAGAAGCAACTGCAAAAGGACATTGACCAAGCGAGGATTGATGCAATGGCAGAGGGTGAGAAGAAGATTCTCGCTCAGTCAAAACATGACCATCAGAAAGAACTTGATGCAATCGAAAAGGAACTGAAAGACCTTGAAGAGAAGCAGAAGGAACGCATGAAGTCCTTGTGGAACCAAGACCCTGACCATAAGAAGAAATCTGACAAGAAAAAGACGAAGAACAGCGAGGCTCAGGCAGGTAGGGATGCCGTGGATTTTAACGAGGAAGATTGGAAGAATGGCACTGGTGCTTACGCAGAGGGTGGTAAGTATCGTAAGGAATGGGAGAAGAACCAAGAGATACTTACACTTGCACGTCAGAAGGCTACCGACAAGTCTATAGCATTAGGTGCAAAGGAGGTAGAATCGCTCACCAAGGACTATCAGACCGAGAGCGAGAAGCGCATACAAGAAGTAGAGAAAACCAATGCCATTATAGAACAGATGTACGAAGAACTGTTCAAGAAAAGGAAAATGCTTGAAGATACCAACCTGTCCGATGAGCAACGTTCCGGGATTGAGCAACAAGTGCAGAATCTTGTAAATGGCATAGAGAGGGCAAATGTAAAGTTATCTTCCTTGCGTCATCAAGAGCTACAATCCATGTACGACTACCTTAAAGAGTATGGCACTGTAGAGCAACAGAAGTATGCCATCACCAAGGAGTATGAACAGAAGATAGCAGAGGCACGTGCCAAGGGTGATACGTTCGAGGTAAAGAAGTTAGAGAAACAACGTGATAAGGACGTTAACGTTAAGAAAGAACAGGAGTTGTTGTCACGCATTGATTTCTCTACAGTGTTCGGTGAGTTCGGAATGATACTTGAAGAGCCATTGAAGAATGCCATCGAAGACCTCAGAGCATACACTAAGACTGATGACTTCAAGAGCAAGTCTCCAACTGACCAAAAGACAATCATGGACGCATTGACAAATGCTGAAATAAAGTTGGGTGCGTCTCTGAAAGACATCGATATGGAAGGTATCGGCAATGCGCTGAATCGTTATAATATTGCCGTTGTCAATGCTACCAATGCAAAGGAGAGAGAAACGGAGCTGTATAAAGAATTAAAGTCAGCACAGAAGGAATATGAGAAAGCACTGAAAACTGGCAAGAAAGACCTGATAGAGTCTGCGAAGGCAAAGGTTGACGATGCTCAAATAAAAGCCGCTGGCGCATCAGCCGTTACACAGGCTGCTGTCACGGAGCAGACAAATGCTACTACTGACCTTTCCGACAAATCAAAAAAAGCCGCAGAGGCATTGAAGGGAGTGGAAGGTGTTGCAAAAGCAATAGCTTCAGGTAATGCTTCGGCTGCATGGCAAGCGTTGCCTGAGGATGCAAGGAAGAGTGTAACAAATGCTTTGTCTAAAGTATTGGGACAAGGTGGCAATAACTTTGTCTCACAGATAATCGGTGCTGTCCTATCTATCCTTGACATACTGAAAGAAGGTATAGGCACTCTGATAAGCAGTCTTATATCAAGCATATTTGATGCCATTGCCGGACTATTGGATAATATTTTGTCAGGTGATTTTCTGGTACAGATAGGAACTGCGATTGTTAATGGTTTTGCTAAAATATTTGACGCTATAACATTCGGTGGTTTCTCTTCATGGTTTGGAGGTGCCGACTACTCGGAATATGAGGATGCACTGAACTATTGGGGTGGACGACTTGAAGTATGGGGACAAGCCGTTGATAAGTACACCGATAAAATATCAAAGTCAAGTGGTGTTGAAGCGATAAAGAACGCAAATATTGCCGCAAGTTACCTACAGAAGTCGATTGAGGGTACACAGGACTTAGTGAAGAAAGTGTTAGGCGCTGGTGCATCTGCGGGTTCTCACACTATAGCACATCGTATGTGGGAAGGCAGTTACCAAGGAGAAAATGGAAGGACGTGGCATAACGTAGCAGGTGAAATCTCACAGAGGTACGGAAAGAATTTCAATAACATGTCTGACCTCTTTACCAATTTCACGGCAGAGGAACTTGAAGAGATAAAGTATCAGTACATTGACCTCTACAATGCCATGGATGGTGATGCAAGGAAATATTATGATGACCTCATAAATTTTGCTACGCAAGCCGAAGAGATACAAGAGAAGCTTACTGACAATCTCACCCAGACTTCTTTCGATGGTATGCGTGACAGCTTCATGAACTCACTTCTTGACATGGAATCATCATCAGAGGAGTTCGCTGAAAACTTCCAAAAGACCATGTACAAGGCGATGGTCAACTCCTTTGTGCTTGATGAGAAATTCAATGAATGGCTGAAAGATTGGCAAAAACGTTATGCTAAAGCCGTAGAAGCCAATAACACAGACTTGCTGATTAGCCTCAATGATGAAGCGGCACGAAAGAATGAAGAACTACGTGAACAGAGTCAGAAGTATGCAGAAGCATTAGGTGTTGACGATATATCATCCTCCGAAGCGAGAGGTTCTATCAATGCCGCCAAGGCTATGAGCGAGGACACTGCCAACGAACTGATAGGTAGAATTACGGCAGTGCAACTCGGTGTGGAGAGGATAGCGGCACAAGACATATCCATTGGTGCGGCAGAGAATGCACTGTTGGCAAATCTTGATGCCAAGATGAATGCCTATATAGAAGCATCACGTGAAACTCAGGCACAAGGTGTAGGTATGTTGGAGAGCATACAGGATATACTCGCTACATCATACATAGAGCTGCGTGGCATAAATGAAAATACATCTGCCATCGTTGAGCCTATACGGGCTATGTCAAGCGAAATCAGCACCATGCGCAACAAGATAGACACACTCTAATTCCACTCAATAATACCAACACAAACACACAAATGGGGGATGGCACATAGAGTTGTGTCACCCTCTTATTTTTTTATAGTTTCGAGTCGAAGCAGAAGCGCAGTGATCTGATAGGAATGCGCTGACCATCCGGGGTAAGCACATCACCCTCTCCTGTTGTTATCACTTCGTATTCTGATGTTATAAGTTGCCATACCTCACATCTTAATGCCTTGGCAATGGAATCCAATGTGGCAAGAGTTATATTCTCTCCCTTGTTTTCTCTTAGGTACAGTTGCTTTACGGCTGAGTGCGAAATACCTAAACGCTGTGCCAATTCTTCTTGTGTGACACCTCTACGCTGTGCCATTTCCTTAATTCTTGTTCTCATGTTTGAAAAGTCGTTTTAGAATACTGGGAAGTCATTTTCTTTTAAAAATGACGAACAAGTACGTAAGTACTTGTCTATAGATTTTTCTTTTCTTTCTTCCTTTTCTTTTTATTTTTCTTATTTATTCTTTTTCTTTGGTTCTTTCTTTTTCTGTTTGTTTCTTTTTGTTTTTCTTTTCCTTCTTTGTTGGTCGTTTGTTGGTCATTTGACTGACATCTGACTGACTTTTGACTGACATTGCCAAAATCTAAAACCTTGTAACTATCACTATTTCAACAAGTTCCGTCTGCCCTTCGCTTGCCCTTTGTCTGTTATACGTTTGTTGTTCGTTTGTTAGTCGTTTGTTAGTTGCGAGATTCATATCTGCGCAATCACCACAAATTCAACACGTTGTGCTTGTTAATCGTTTGTTAGTTCAGCAACAGTGTTACGATTCTTCTTCATTAATTGTTATGCTTAGTTTCGCTCCGCATTTTGGGCAGGTGAGGGTGGTGGGTGAATGGTCGCAAGTCTCTTTGTAATCATCAAACAATTCGCCCACAGAACACCCAATACTATTTGCAATCTTTATTAAAGTTGTTTTACGTATGTCGTTATCGTCATTTATAAGGCGAGCAACCGACACCCTGTTAATTCCTAATTTTAGGGCTAACTCTGTTTGTGTTAAGCCATATTTTTTAAGTACCTCTTTGAAACGCATAAGTGTAACGTATTAAAATTTTCTGCAAAGTTATAAATTTATTTTGATGTAGCAAAACAAAGTTACAATGTTAACAAATATTTAACATAAGAGGTTACAAGGGTATTTTTTGTTAAGTTACGTTAACACGTTACAAAAATATAGCGAAATATTTGCAGATGTAACGTATAATAGTTAACTTTGCAAACGAAATCAGTTACAAACCCTTTAAACTATAAGATTATGAGTACATCAGTTAAGAACACAATGAAGAGAGTAATGACAATGGCGTGGCAGTTCGTACGCAAGAACGGTTACACCATGAGTGAGGCACTAAAGACTGCATGGCGCAACATCAAGCTACACGCAAAGATGCAGAAGGGCATCGTGAAGTTCTATTTTCAGAAGGTGGACGGCTCTATCCGTGAGGCATACGGCACACTCGCAAGTCACCTCGTACCTGCCACTGGTGACGGTCGCAAGCCTAACCCTACCATACAGACCTACTTCGATACAGAGAAGGCTGAGTGGCGCTGTTTCAAGATAGCAAACTTGATGCGCATAGCATAAGACAATAACCATTTAAACATAGAAGATTATGACACAGTATCAGCAAACATTTGTCAAGACATGTGAGAAGATTCTTGACGAGCAAGAGAAAGCATTACAATACATGCAGAAGAGCATTGACAGAACGCAGTCAATGATTAATGAACTGCAAGAGCTTTACGAGCGTGAGCAGAAAGCAAGAGCAGTGGCAGAGCAAATAGCCAGTGGTAAGTAACAAGTGGTAACATTAAACTAATTTTAATTATGACAACAACAATCGGTTTGACAACAGTTCTCAGCATCGCAATCGCAAATAACTGGTGCGTAGTGTGTGATGTAATGTATCAGTCACAGGTACAAGAGTGTGCAACGCTCGCTACGGACAACGTAGAGGGGTGTAGAGCCTATCGTAAGAACAACACCCTATACCTTGTCAGCGAGGGCAGAGAAGCGTTCTTAGAGAGTGACAAAATCAATGACAAGTTTGGTGAAGAGAACGTGAAGATACACGACTTTGGCGAGTGTGGATGTATCTTTGAGGTGAAAGGGTAAGGCTATGGCAATGCAGATGGATATTTGCCACGGTTGCAAGTTCTGCAAGTGGTACATTTCACCTTTGGGTGCAGAGTTCGACCAAATCCGTTGTGGGGCAGTCAAACAGTCTCTAAGCCCTATGGCGGGCAGTGATGGTTGTAAATATTTTGTAGAGACATAATATCGTTCAAGTTCCAGATTGCAAACTTCATTTTCTTTAGGTGTTTCTGTAGTGATGCAGAGACACCTTTTTGTTGTTTTTGCAAAGTGAAGTCTTAATAAATTTAACATAGTGCATTATTGGTAAATTATACGTAAAGTACACATAGTTAATAAATCTAATTTTGATGCAAATATATAGTTTTTTATTTGTTAGGGTGGTATATATGTAGTACCTTTGCAGTGTCAGAATGATACGAAGTAAGGCACGTTATCAATAAGACATCCAGTTTCGCAAAAGCAACCGTCTAAGATTTGGGCCTTACACTTATCGAAGGCGGTTACTATATAAGAAGTCGTCCAAAGATAGCGTCACATATCTGAGGACGACTTTTCTTTTTAATCTCCTTTTCAATTTTGACACCTGCTTAGAATGTACTAAACGGCAACAAGAGTTTCTTATCCTTCATACTCTGTACACGTTCTTAACAAACGAAAATGGGATATTGTCACTATAAACTTTGCTTCATACTCCAAAGTGGTAGCTCTGTTCTTCCCCCAACAACTATCGACATCATAACATACGTTGAGTATGAAAGCAATGACCTGTGATGGAGGGTGTATGTCCAACGTTATCAGTGGCAGGTAGGGAGGTTAAGCCCCGACAATCCTTTCACGCGTACATTAAGTATGTATGATGGATATAGGGGGGGGTATATCCTAATAAAAAAAGCGAGGGGGGTAACCAAATGGAATCCCCTTACTAATCATTAATTATAAAAAGTGAACACTATGAACGATATAAAGATTTTTGAAAACCCGGAGTTCGGTCAGGTAAGAACCGTACAAGTAGATAACGAGCCTATGTTTTGCCTTGCAGATATATGTAAGGTCTTGGACTTAGATAGTAGTCAAGTAATGAAGAGGTTGGATGATGGGGTGGTTACTATCCACCCAATCTTTGACAGCCTCGGAAGGACACGTCAAGCAAACTTTGTTAATGAGGATGGGTTGTATGATGTATTCCTTGATTCACGCAAGCCAGAGGCTAAAAAGTTTCGCAAGTGGGTAACATCAGAAGTTCTCCCATCCATCCGTAAGACTGGTGGTTATATGGTAACTAACGAGAACGATACCAACGAGGAGATAATGGCACGTGCGCTGATTGTAGCACAAGAAACCATGAAGAGACGTGATGAACGTATCAAAGAGTTGGAACAAGCAAACAACGAGCAGCAGCGTATCATAGAGGTAAAAGAAGAACAGATCAAGGCAGATAAGCCAAAGGTGATATTTGCTGATGCCGTAGCGGGTTCTTCATCATCTATTCTTATAGGCGAACTTGCAAAGATACTCCGTCAGAATGGTGTGAGGGATATGGGCGAGAAGAGACTATTTGCATGGTTGAGGGATAATCATTACCTTGGAACAAGCGGTGCTTACTATAATGTACCTAACCAGCAATACATCGAACAAGGACTGTTTGAGTTAAAGACCAATACGTTCAGTGTCAACGGAGAAATGAAATCTCGTAACACTACAAAGGTGACAGGTAAGGGTCAGCAATATTTCATAAACAAGTTTTTACAATCTTAATAAGCCCGTGAGGGTTGCCCATTGTTTAGATAGTTAGTATTTAACAGATTTAACTGATTGAGCCACGGCGGTGGCTCTTATGGCACGAAGGTCGCGGAATAGCGATTGGTAAGGATGGCAGAAACAGTAATGTCTGCAAATGGGAATAAGACGGGTGCAACGAAATACCACTCCTGCGGCCCGTTGAAATGCGTTAGGACATCCTTGCTATATAAAATCTTACGTATGGATGGTGGTAGCGGTAACGCCCACTGATATACAAAACCACATGGTAGCCGAAAGGCTTGTAATATACCACCTCTGCCATGTGTCGGCCTTGAACACTTGCGACATCCATATTCGTACATCGTAAATCCGTGAGGGGTTCGACTCCCCTCAGTGCCACTAAAACAAATTAAGAATAGACTTATAAAATTTATATCAAAATGAAAATAATCAAATGGATTAAAAAACATCTGAGGCTTGAAAGAGTCTTGTTTGCCGACCTTGACGGAACTATTATTGTTACCAAGAGTGGCAAAACCTTTCCTGAGAATTGTGATGATTGGCAATTCAAGAAGTATATCATTGAAGCTATAAAAGAGTACAATCCTACTCACTTGCACATTGTGAGCAATCAAGGTGGCATAGAAAAAGGCTTTGTTGATGAGCGTGAGTTTATCCGTAAGATGCTCACAATTCGTGAAGAGTTAAAAAGGTTACTTCCGAAAACAAGAATAACTTATGACTTTTGTTCAAGTAATGACCCAAAGCATCCTTATCGTAAGCCTAACGATGGCATGATAGACTTCTACTGCACTGATACCTACAATAATACTGATTGTGATAAGCGTAATTGCTTAATGATAGGCGATACAAGTGGCAAACCTGGTCAGTTCTCTGATAGTGATAAGAAATGCGCTGAGAATGCTGGCATAAAGTACATGGACGTAGAAGATTTTATTGTGGAGTTTGTTCCTTGCGCTATTTGTGACAAGTTAAATTTACCTTGCAGAGCAGGCGAAGATTATCCAATGCTTCCTTGTAAGTAACAACTATGGCAAAGACATTAAGTGAAGTATCTCGTAGAATACGATTGCAGATATACGATTCTGTATGGATAGATGAAGAAGAGGAAGCGTTCATGCAAAAGACAGAAGGTATTGTTGAGAATCGTATAGATGAATATCTACGTGATTTGGTTGATGAAGATTACATAAAATGGCTTAAAACAAGATAACAACTATGTGGGTAGCAAGAGATAAAGACGGTACTCTATTTTTGTACCAAAGCATTCCCGATAGAGGAAAAGCAACATTTGAACCTAATGATGGTTCTTATATGGATATTGATTCTGACTTATTTCCTGATTTGAAATTTGAAGATGAGCCAATTCAAGTATCTTTATGTTTGAATAATGAAAGGTATCATACTGTTAAACATGAAGAGTTAAATAGACTTTATGAGATTGATTGGAGATATTCTGACATGAAAGAAACCTTGGAGTCTTATCAAGCTATGATTGAGAATTATAGAAGGCTGCCTTGGTATAAACGAATCATTATAAAGATATAACCATGGCAAAGACGATAGAAGAATACGCAAAAGAATACTTTGACAAGAATTTCTCTCGCATAGGTGATATGCACATGGATGATGGCATTAAAACCGTATTCATCGAAAGTGCAGAATATCAGCACAAGAGAGACATTGAGAAGGCTTGCGAGTGGTTGGCATATAAGTTAATGCATACTATGGGCGAAACAGTAAAAAATGACCTTGCCATAGAGCACGTTATCTATACTTTCAAACAAGCAATGGAGGAATAACAATGAACACAGTATTATCAACACTCCTAATCCTCGCACTCATTATAGCGGTATTCTTTGACTACATCAGAATAGTTCAGTATATAAAATCCCGTAAACTTATCGAAGAGAGCAATAAGTGGGCAGAGGTTAAGCATAATGAACTTGTTTGCAAACTTACCCAACTCCAGACCAACATAGACTTAATCTATGCAATGGAGAAAGACCATAGGCTATATAAGGATATAATGCTCAAAAGTACAACAGATATTCAGAAGTCAATACTTGACATCGTATCTGCTCAATACAAGCAGTACAAACAGATAAAGGATGTTCAAGATACTCTTCATGGGAAGGAGGACAAAGAATCATGATAGCAAAATATAAAATGGAAATGTTTCCCCGGACGTTGTACGTGGCGATAGAAGAAACGGACGATGCCATACTTGATTTTCTGAATGGTAACGAAGGGGATAAACTGATACCTTTACCTGACAGTGCTTATGCTGATGTATCAACAGTTTCCGACGGTCTTAACGGAGGACAGTTGATAAGATTTGGTAAACGGGATGAAATGACAGAGGGTATAGTAGGTCATGAGTGCTTTCACGCAATAATGCGAATATGTCTTTATCTTGGTATTGATGTAGATGTTGACAAGGACAACGAACACTTTGCCTATATGTTGCAGTGGGCAATAGACAAGGTGTACGAACTAAAGAGAAAAATGGAGTAAGCAATGGCAGACAAATCAACAATGGGTGCGCAACTTTACAATGATTGGGCGCAAGCATTTCAAAGCATAGGTATGTGTCATATCTCACTTGATAAATGTGCTAAGATACTCGCTATAATATACGACAATGGGGGCAATGAAGCATTTACACTCTCTACGCGGTTTGTGACAGATTGGAAAACGGCACAGCAACGTCTCTATCTCCTTGGCGGTACGGAAGTACCTGCGTTAAAAGCTGATGAGGTAGCAAGAGGGCGCAATCTTGTCAAAAGTATATTAAGGAACTGGAAGATACCTATGACCCAAAGAACCTCAAATCACTCAAAGAGCGTTACCCGGAATGGGCATGTAAGATTTACGAAGAATACCAGTTACCAATGATAGGATGATGAATACGAATAACGGAAATAGCAAAATACCCAAAGGCTCATGGCTTGACGAGAACGGCAAGAGGTGGGTAAAAGTATTGTTTGATGTCATGGCAGACGGTGGTCAGAGGTTCGTGCGACAAATTCAGGTGATATTGGAACTGCATTTTGACTTCTCACTTGGAAGATACACAATAGATACAGAATTGGGGGGGGCAATGGCACAAGAGATTGTAAGACAATATCCATCCCTGGCAAACATTCGGAATGTCACGTTTGTTATGACTGACAAGAGAGTTTTTAATAATTAAAGATATAAAAGATAAGACAATGGCAAACGAAACATTTACACATGAACAGATCCAAACGAAAGTCTTTGAAAAGGTTCAGGCACAGATGGAGCAGATGGTGAAGGATAATCAAGTCCTTCTTGACAAAATGACCGAGCAGAACGAGAGGCTAAAGTGTATGTTGGAAATGATGAAGTAATATTAACTATGAGTTTCAACAATACCAAGACGCCAAGGAAGCCAACAGGAAAGGCAAAGTATCAGTTGCCAATGCGTCCGGGCAAGAGTGGTACAAAGGAGTTTTACCTTGAAGGTGAACTAAAGGATAAGTTCTGCAAGTTATTCCCTATCCATTCCAACAGGCGCATAATGCAGTGGTTCGGCATATCCCATTCTACATGCCAGAGGTTCAAGAAAGAGTTGGGGTTGCAGAAGAATATGGATGCCATACGCAGGGAACAGGCAAGAGATACTAAGAAAACGTGTGAGGAAAATGGTTACTATGCCTCCAAGCGTGGTAAGAGACTACCCGAAGCATGTTATGAAGCATCAAGAAAGAAGTACAAGGAAGGCTATCATCCGTTAAAGGTGATGAAAGAGAATGAGCCTCGCAGATATAAAAGGTTCGTAAAGAAACAACGTGAGTATAGAATAGAGTTGGAACGCAAGGAGCGAAGAAGAATAGCGTTGGGACTGACACCTACTACTAATATCCCTTTGAACCATCTGGGCGCATGCAGACTGTACAGCAGACAAGAGGTGCATTACCGTTACTATGCAAGAAGATACGGATATATCACGGGAGACCCGGTGACGGAGAGATATATCTTGTATTATGACAATGAAACTGACCGCAGGGCAATCTTTGAGAGGAACATCACGAAGAAAGGCTTTGAGATATTGCCGTTACCAAAGGAAAAGACCAATCTCTCTGTGATGAGATACAGCAACAACGAGCCTTTAAAGGCGGTGATGTTGTAATAGCTATGCGATTACCATGTAATATGTATCTGATTGCGTGGTAATCGCTATGCTTTTATAGGGTAATCAGATAGCGATTAGAATGACCTGTCCATCTTCGTGCGTTTTCAAGTTACTCACCCTTTCCTAACTCTACCTTTATCGGCTTTCCACAATGGGGACAGGTGAGGGTGCAGGAGGGTGATGCGTTGTCCTCGGAAAGCAACTCGCTTACAGTGCAGCCACAAGCATCTGCAAGGTCATATAATTTCTCTAATGACATTTTGCCACCACCCAGCATTTGGGAAACGGCAGATTGGTACACCCCCCATCTTACTGCCAAGAAAGATTGGGTAACACCATACCTCTTGATTGTTTTTTTTAAGTCTATCATACCATTCTATATATAATAAGGTAATATCAGTTTTATTTGATAGTGCAAAGGTACAAAAAATAATAGCAGTAACCAAATAAATTGCTACAAATATCACAAATTATTGATAAATAGTTAAAATATATTCAAATATACTTGATAACTGCAAACTAATGTTAAATAATCAAGAATATCAGTGTATTTTGATAAAATAATTTGGTAGTATCAAAAAAACTTGATACCTTTGCATCAGAAATCAGTTACAAACCCTTTAAACTTGAAGATTATGACACTCACAACCAAGAACATCAAGAACATTGCAGAGAGCATCGCAGAGGACATGATATATAAGATGTACGAAAAGATGCCACGCACCATCTATACACACGTAGAGGACATGACCATTGACTTGTTGGACTTTGGTTATGATGCAATGGCAGAGGTAGAGGTAGAATATGGCTACGACATCAACCTTGCATACATCGAGGTTGTGAACATCACAATCAAGAGGGTGTATGATGAAGAAGACAACACCCTTTCAATGGTAGCATAAGTATTAACCCTTTAAAAACATAACGATTATGGCAGTAGCATCTTACACATCAGCAATCAACGAGGTAGTTAACGGACTTGTAGCAAACGTTATCGGTGACGAGGATATGTTTATGTCTTATACTGAGGTAGGTTTCGGTAAGTTCACTATCGAAGTATCATTAAAAGCAGAGTGGTACGACACATACGAGGGCAGTGACTCATTCACTATCAAAGTCAATGTGACAGGTGGTACTGACGAGACCAACGAGATTCTTAGTGATGCAATCAAGTATAGAGCAGGTGTTGCTGCATACAAGTGTCACAGAAAACTTCAAAAGCCTTGTGGTACACAAGATACCACATTAGGCGATTTCGATGCCCTTAGAGCCTTGAAAGAGGCTATGTCAGCATAACAATAAAGCTAACCCTTTAACACATACATAGACTATGACACTTTATATGACATATTTCAGCGAAGAGATAGAGAACGCAAAGTATTTTATCAGTAGAGAGAATGCCTTTCACTATCTTACCAAAGGTGAGGGCAGAAAGAAGATGTATGACGAATACAGAAACGATGCTTTGCCTGAGATTTACGATATGGCGGAACTTACCATAGCAGAGCAACAGACACTCATAGACAGCTTTGCCGTAGAGGTCATTAATAATAGCGAGATACACTATACATCAACAGACCTTGATGGTAAGAAAGAACTCTATTCAGCAGCATACATAGAAGAGATACACACAGAAGATTAATAAGCATTAAAATAACGAAATATTAACCCTTTAAACACGATAAGACAATGAAAAAAGAGAAGATACTGGCGATAGCCAAAAAGATGGTAGAGAAGCGTTGTAACGAGGCTTACGAGCGTATGCAGTCAATGCCTTTGTGCAAGCAACTGTATGACGATATGCGCAAGGCTGGATATGGACAGCAGATGAAGATATTCAAAGACCTTGTATTTCTCTCAACCATTCAGCACCCGGAATGGACGGACGAACAGATCCTTCTGAATATCCATGGCAGATTTATGAAGACCGCCTAACGTATAATAACCCCACACATAAATATTATGGCACAGAACGAGAAAGCATTTTACGAGATATGCGAGAAGATTCTTGACGAGCAAGAAAGAACCATAAAGCATATGAAAGAAAGCATAGCGAAAACGCAATCACTGATTGATGAACTGCAAGAGACCTTTGAACAAACCAACAACGCAAAAAGGTAATGATGAAACCATATATATTGCACACATTATATAATATATAGATATGTCTGTAGTATATATTTTGTAATGTAGAGATTGCAAAATGGTGTAAAAACAGTCAAAAACATACTTTTTTCGCTAAAAATCAAAAATAATCACAAAAATATTTGCAAGGTACAGATATATATAGTACCTTTGCATTGTAAATCAGTTACAAACCCTTTTAACAACGGCGGCAACGTATAAGCGGCACCACTACTATGACTACTTCTAAGTCTCTCAACGAAATAATTAACGAGGTTCTTGCATCTAAAGGTTCTAAGAAGGCAAAGATTGATGCAATCGTGAAAATCGGTGTACCAGTGCGTGATGCACAGATGGTAGTTGACATCTACACCAAGGATAACCCACGTGAGCCTAAGACACGCTATACATTCGGTGTTGAGTTAGAGTGCAACGTACCATGGCAGTCAGTTATCAACGATAACAATGCGATGTTCAAGTACGCAGGTTACACACACGTCAACGAGCGCACAATGTTCAAGTTTGTAACTGACGTTTCAGTGGTTGGCGAGAACTCTATCGAGTGCGTAAGCCCTATCCTCAACGTTTCAACAACAGGCTTCAACACTATGAAGAAGGCATGTAAGGCACTCAACGACAAGGGCGCTACGGTGAACAATTCTTGTGGTTATCACGTTCATATCGGTGCAGAGGGTATGACTGATAAGCAGTATATCAACTTCTTTGTTAATTACGCACACTGCGAGAAGGTTATAGACTCATTCATGGCAAAGAGCCGTAGAGAGAACAATGCCTACTACTGCAAAAGCATAAGAGGTTTCTTGAATGGTCTCGCTACATGCACCACTAAAGAAGATGTTCAGCGTCTCTTTGGTCACGGACATATCACTGACTGGCGTCAGGGCGCACGTTACTACAAGGTGAACCCAATGGCATACGTAGGTCATAAGACCTTAGAGATACGTCACCACCAAGGTACAACGGACTATACCAAGGTATCTAATTGGGTAAAGTTCAATCTTGCCCTTGTAGAGTTCTCTAAGAACCACCGTCTCTCAGCAGACATTAATTCTATAGATGAACTGACCTTCATCACCACCAAGATGCGTGAGTATTACAAGGGTCGCAAGGTAGAGGTGAGGGGTTAAGAACCCCCACCCCACCCCTTTTAAATATACCTTATATATAATTATCCAATAGGTAACATTAAACTAATTTATAATATGTGTTGTATTTGCATCAAACCACGTGGCGTTGATATGCCACCAAGAAACATCATAGAACAAATGGCAACAGCGAACCCGGACGGATTTGGCTTTGTATCAGAACATGATTATTTTCGTACCATGGACTTTAACGAGTTCTATAAGAGGGTACGCAGGGTAAAGAAATCAGAGAACCTTATCATGCACTTCAGATGGGCAACGCACGGCTCAAAGAAAGTAACCAACTGTCACCCCTTTACTGATGGTAGTACATTCTTCGCTCATAATGGTGTTCTTAGCCTACCATCCATAAGTGACAAGACAGATTCAGAATTGTGCTTTACACGCTTTATAAAGCCAGCTATAGACCTTATGGGTATAGATGGCGCTAAAGAGGTCATAGAAGCGCACAGAGAGGGGTCACGCTTCGCTATAATGAAGGATGGTGAGATACATACCTATGGCGAGTATTACAGAATGAGTGGTTGCCTTTATTCTAATCTCAGGTTCATCCATGCCGGGACGCTCAGGCGTTTCAGATGCGCATAACGAGATACATATAAAAGTAAAATAATTCTTTCGAACTTTCATAATCTTCTATTTTAAAGGGCAGTTTACAGAGGTAAACGTTTTGAGGGTACTTGCGTGATGCGAGTACCCTTTTTGTGCATAAAAGCATTAAGCAAAACTAAGAAAAACATACAAAAATCACACAAATTATTCACTAAATGGTTTAGTGAAAAATATTCCTACTATATATTTTAGTATATATTTTATTGGTGGTAACTTTGCTTTGTTTTAAATTTTTAGCAGAAATCATCAATGAAAGAAAAAATCTTCAACTTACTAAAACAAGAGTATTCACACCTTGGGTTAGGCGATGAGATTCTTCAGGGACAGGCAACGTTACTTGCAAAGACCGGACTTGTAACTGATACAAATCTCGATTCAATCATCAAGTTACAGAAAGAGTATCTGGAAGACCTTCAAAAGCTGAATGACAAGCGAGCTACCGATGCAGCAGAGAAAGCACGTGAGAAAGCAAAGAAGGAATTTGAGGATGCCCGTAAGAAAGCCGAAGAAGAAGAGGCAAAGCGCAAGGCAGAGGAAGAGGAGCGCCGCAAGAAGGAAATGGAGAATCAGGAGATACCTGAGGCTATCAAGAAACTCTTTGCAGAGCGTGACGAGCAAGCGAAGAAAGAGCGTGAGCAAAGCCAGGCTCTTATCAAGCAGCTCACCGAGCAGCTGACCGCCAACAAGTCAAACTTTGATGAAATCATGGCAAAGACCAACGAAGAGACAAAATCACTCCTTGAAAAGTATAATGCCATGAAGGATGAGAATGACAAGGCAAAGGCAGAAATCCAAAAGCGTCAGCGCATGGACTTCATCGCATCCAAGGCAAAGGAGCTTAACATTCCTCAGTACCGCATTGATGAGGGTTTCAACATCAAGGATGACGATGACGAGACAAAGATTATCGAATATCTTACAACCGTCTCAAACAACATCAAGACAAACCTTCTCCCACAGGACAAGCGCCAGCAACTAAATCTTGACGACAAGCCATCCAAGGAAGAGGTTGATGCCATTGCTAAACTGCTTGTAAAGTAATTTCGAAAATCGCACAACAATGAAGCAAGACATGACAATCAAGAAGATGAAGCTTGAGGATAATTCAGTATTCCTCAAGAAGTTCATCAAGGGCATTGAGGGTGGTCGTACCCTTGATGTCACAGACTACACCGAGGAGGTAATTCCTTGTGGTTATGTTATCGCAAGCAAGACAACCAAAGGTGTGAAGACTTATTTCCCACTCCCTACTGCAAAGGATGCAGAGACAGGCAAGACAGACTACCGTGCACTTACTTCTGGTGAGGCATACGAGGGTCTGCTCGTTTCTTCTATCTTAAAGGAGAAGCCAGCCGCTGCAATCATGACATGGGGTATTGTTAACAGTGAGGTTCTGCCTTATGCAATTCCTGACGAGTTCAAGAAGGCACTTCCACACATCGACTATCAAAAAGACGAGGAGGCATAATAAATGGAAGCATCTCTTTATTCACAGTACGTCAAGACGTACTTTCCTGCGCTCGTAACAAGTGTTGTAGAGCGTCTTAATGGTGAGCGTCGCACTGCTCTCCCTTATCTCTATCGTGACCTTCTCCAGACAACCTATTCTGCCGATGGTCGTTGGGCATCAATCCTTGCAGAGTACACCCGTGTAGCTGCTGATGTTATCTCGCTGGATTCAGAGCTCCCAATCAAGAGCCGTGATATGATTGAGACCGCACAGGGTGAAATTCCAAAGATTGGTCTTAAGCTCTACATGACTGAGAAGCAGATGAAGGATCTGGATGCAATGATTGCACTCAATCAACCTATCGACCGTATCATCAACGTAATGTTCGCTGACCTTCCACGTGTCATCGAGGCAGTTTACGAGCGTATTGAGGACATCTTCCTTTCTGAGCTTTCAAGTGGCGTAGGTGTATCAGAGCGCAACAACGGTACTGGTGTACGTGTTGACATGGACTTCGTTGAGGGCAACCAATTCGGTTCTACAGTGGCATGGTCTGACCTTGAACACTCTACACCTCTTGACGATATGCAGAAGGTATTCGACAAGGCAATGGAGGACAACAACAACATCACTGACATCTACGCTGATGATACATGGCTCCGTGGCTTCTATATGTCACAACAGGTACGTGGCCAGTATGCATTCAACATGGGTGTTGCTACTGCTGGTGGTGCAAACTATCCAATCCTTGACTTCGACAAGGCTGCTCAGGTGGTACTGACAAAGTGGGGCGCAACACTTCACCGCGTAGCACGTAAGATTAAGACTGAGATTAACGGCAAGAAGCAGTCACACAGCCCATGGGCAAAGGGTGTAGCATCTTTCATTTGCGACCCTATCGTGGGCGATTTGGTATGGACTACATGTGCAGAAGATACACGCCGTGTTCCTGGTGTAGAATATGTGAATGCTGATGAGTTTATTCTTGCATCACGCTACTCTACCAACGACCCACTGCGTGAGTTCACTGCTTCACAGGCAATGGCTATCCCAGTGCTTAACAATGTTGACCGCATCTACACTCAGAACTCTACCGAGGTACAGGAGTAAGGTGCTAAGTAATAACAAAACGATAAGATTATGCTAAAAGGAAAAGTATTGATACGTTTCCGTGGCGAGAACTACTCTACCATTTACGAAATAGGTAAGACATACGACTTTGAGGATGCAAGGGCAAGAAACCTTGCATCCCGTGGTCTGGTTGAAATTGTTTCGGAAGTCATAGAGAAAGCCATTGGACAAGATGCCGAGGTCAGCACCAAAGTAAAAAAGGGGCAAGCCGAGGAGAATGCCAAAGTAAACGAAAAGGCAGATGAGAAAGCAGAAGCTAAGACTGAAACATTGTCAGATGTCTTTCCAACCGAGCCAGAGCGCAAGCCAAGGGGACGTCAACACAAGACCGAGCAGTAAATGACAGTAAAGGAATACATAGGTACAAAACTCACATCGTTGAGCCTTACAGATGCAGACTTTGCGAACTATGCCATAGAAACGGGTGTAAACCTTGACGATGAGTATGGTGCAGAGAATCAAGAGGTAGTAAACAAGGGGATGACGGGACTTATAGAAAGTGTCATGTTCTCTCCTCGTTTAAAAAGTATCAGCGAGAGTGGTTTTTCCATGTCGTATGACTATGCGGACTTAGGAAAATACTATATGTGGCTATGCCGCAAGTATGGTATAAAACCTAATGATGAGGTAGCTGCGATGTTGGGAATATCTATGATAATTGACAGAACGCACGACTGGTAACGGATTGACAATGATATATGCACCACATACCCTGCACGTAAAACGGACAGAGATAAAAAGAGACGAGTATAATAGACCTGTCAGTTCCGAAGATATATGGAAAGAGGTATGCAAATGCCGTTGTGATGATAATAACACACAGCATTTCCAAACGGAGGAAGGACGGGTTTACCGACCACAATACCATATAGTCTGCCCAAGGAATATTGATGTCAGACCTGGCGAAATGATAAAAGTAACCAATGGTGACGTCTTGCGTGGTGAAGGGAAGGTGTATAATGTCAAGGTGCTGAACTTTCTTGACTATGCAGAGATATGGGTATAGAAAAAGAATTGCGTCTTGCGCTTGCTGAGTGCAGACAAGAGGTAAGGCAGGAGTTGACAAGATTAGGGGAGAAAGCAGTGTCCTATGCCAAACTGAACGGCAATTACAAGAACAGAACGGGACACCTTCGTAGTTCCAACCATTACAGGGTAACGGACAATTCCCTAATAGTGGAGAACACCGCCAACTATGCCAGCGATGTAGAGACAAGAGGTTACGATGTACTGTCGGGTGCAAAATTACAAATCATAAACGAGCTGTCAAAATGATAACGGAAAGCGAAGCGGGAGAAATAATCTATGACCTTTGCAGGAATTTCGGGGTAGAGATACATCTATTGCCGAATATGCCCCACGAAGAGGTAAAAAGCGAGCGCATCATAATCATAACCAATGGTGAAAAGTCATCTACCTATTGGATGAACAGAATCATCAAGATTAACTGGTGTGTGCCAGATGTTGAAGGTGAAGCATTCACTCCATCCATTAAAAAGGCGGAGAAAGCGTTAACATCTTTGTACTACGGCAAGGGTTACTATAATGACATATTCTATCGTTTCAAGAAAGAATCCTCTGATACTGCTGCAAACGCGGAGATGCGTTGTCATTACGCAAATCTTACAATAATGTTCCAAACTTTAAACACTAAATAAATATGGCAAACGGAAGAAAAGTCAGTGCTGTTGACATCAAGAGACTTTGGTACACAGATCCTATGGACAATGCCAACGATGTTGCCCTCACCTATTCTGCCTTGAAGGAAGCAATAGCAAAGGCAACGGAGATTGAGAACGTGCATCAGGACACATGGCAGATTGAAGAAGGTGAGCCTTCACAGGACTTCTACAAGAACCAGTTGACCAACTCTACATACCGTAAGGGTTCAAAGACTATGGGTGATGTGACATTCGCATTCACTATTGGTCGTTACGACTTTACAACAAAGGCTGCCCTCATGGGAGGTACTGTAAGTGAAGATGGTAAGTCATGGGCTCGTCAGCGTGGTGTCACGGATGTTAACAAGATGCTCATCGCTCTTACTGAGGATGATGTTTACTGTGTAATACCTGTAGCGGCAATCTCTGCACGTGAGGCAAATACCGATGGTGCTATTGGTATTGCAGTACAGGGTACAATGATGGAGCCAAGTTCTAAGAATGTTGACCCAGAGTATTGGTTTGACGGTCAGGAGTAGTATAGAAACTTTCTATTATCTCATTATTCCATAACCAATACGATACTCTAATCAAAAGATAATATAAAGAAGGGAGGTGGAAACGTACACCGCCCTTTTTGCGTATATAAGTGTATGAAAGAAAACGCAGCCAAGATGGTTTCCGAAGCCTTGTTAGGTGTTGACGGACAAGAAATAACCATAAAAGGAAAGGTGTATATCATTAATCCACCTACTATTAAACAAATTGTAGGCGCCGGGAGATACCTTGCAGAATTTGGTGATGAAGGTACTACAGGTGATTTCATAAAGAAGTTTCAGAAGTTTGATGGCATATGCAAAGCAGTATCATGGTTTCTTGTTGGCAGTGAAGATATATACAAGGAGTTAGAAGATTGCACTCTTGATGAGACACTTAAGGTGTTGGAGATTGCCTTTGGAATGATAGGAATACAAAATTTTATCAAGCTATCGACTTTGGCGAAGAACGTAAAAATGGCGATAGCAAAACAGAGGTGATTGGCAACGACACCTTATTTGGACAGATTGCAACGTTCATGGAAAATCTGCATGTGTCCTACACGGAAGCATTTGAAATAATACCTTACCGAAACCTTTGCCTGATGTCCAAGGATAAACTGAGGGTGTGCTACGGTAAGAAGGTGGAAAGGACAAAGGGTAAGGAAATGATGAACAGGAGAAAGAAAAAGAAATGAGACAAGAGAGTTTATATATAAATGAAATACCAGCATGGTCAAGAGGCATCGCTATGGGTGATAATTTCCTTACAACCTTAGAACGTCCTCTTGAAATGAAAGAATTTATAAGAAACGAATCCCGATTAGAAGATGGGGCAAGGTTTATTCCTGTCAACCCAAGGGTGAAATACAGATCTCTGACACTGACTTTCTATATCCATGGTACTACACCTGCAAAGTATGCAGAGAACAAGAAATGGCTGGAGGAGCAATTGTATAAGGGACTTGTTGATATAAAAACAAATACTTATACTGGCTCTACCACATATCACCTTCTGTACACAGGAAAATCCATAACCTACGATATTGGTGGAAGGTTTACTGATGGAAAGATGACAGTCGGTTTTGATGAGCCAAACCCAAGAAAAAGGGATTAATTTTTCACTAAACGATATAGTGAATAATGAATTAGCGAATATGTAGGACAACACAAAAATAGTATATAACTTTGTATTGTCAAATGACCGCATCACATCGTAACAAATAGCGTAACAGAGATATACAACCAAATATAACAAAAAAATGAAATGGGATTCACCACAATGCATAACAGCTGTAGGCTCTCTTTGCTTAGGCTTTCTTCTTATCTTCCTTGATTTCTTTATGAACGAGGAAGGACATATACATGATTCTTCTCTATGGGTATTAGGTCAGTCATTCCTCTATGCTGGAGCAATATTCGGTGTAAAAGGATATGTTGACGGTAAGTTTGTAAAATTCAAGAATGAAGTAAAAAACTAAGGAAAGATGAAAGCAAGTGACATTCTTATAGATGCTATAAAGCAGTTTGAAGGCTGTAGGCTGACTGCCTATCAAGACAGTGTTGGTATATGGACTATAGGTTACGGTCATACCAAAGGTGTGAAGCCAGGCGACAAGATAAGTCAGTACATCGCCATTGACTACCTAAAGCAAGACCTCGCAGTCTTTGAGCGTGAGGTGAACGCCCTCGGAGTATGCAAGACACAAGGACAGTTTGATGCACTTGTGGACTTCTGTTACAACCTCGGCACTGCCAACCTAAAATCCTCTACACTCTTGAAGAAGATTAAGGCGAAAGCACCAAGGGCAGAGATATATGCACAGTTCAACAAGTGGGTGTATGCCGGAGGAAAGAAACTTAGCGGTCTCGTCAAGCGCAGAGCGTGGGAGGCAAAGAGATATTTCGAATGATAGATTTTTTTCATAGTTAGTTAAAGGTTAATAGATTAATAATTGTTTAGGTTAGTAATTATTTTTTACACTGCTCTGTTGTGAAACACGGCAGTTTTTACAAAGGAAAATTATGAATCAACATTACTATATAGACAACAACGACCCTAACGATGATTGGCGCAAGACGCTATGGGATGCGGCAACCATTACATTCCTGTTCATATTAGGAGTGACGTTGTGCGCATTGGTAAGCTCTTGCACCACGCAGAAGGTAATAGAGCATACTGATACCCTGATAGTCTCTCACTATGACACCGTAAGGACAACGGAGGTAAAGGAGAGCAAGGTAACGCAGTACGTTGACAGATGGCGCGACAACCTATATGTCGTCAACCCTCTCACAGGTGACACCACGAAGCAGATACAGAAAGAATACTGCAATGTGTATTACTCCAAGGAACAGCACGACAGTATAGACCACTACAAGGCAATGTGCGACTCGCTGAAACGTATCATGCTAAAGGAAGTGACAAAGGAGAAACCACTGAATTGGTGGGATAGGTTCAAGATAGATACATATATGTATATCTTTATCTCACTACTCGCAACAATGATAACGTGGATAGTGTCATTCTATCTCTACAGAAGAAATAAGAGACCATAGCAAAAGCATAACTATCACAATGAAGGAACGCAGAAGGGCAGACATAGACATCATCAACCCACAGGGTGAACTGATTGAGACGGTACTTATAACGCCTCAGGCTAACCGTGTGGTGAAGCTGATGGATAGTGACTACATCACCTTGAAGTTCTCTCTTGCTGATGCAAAGTTCTTCCCGGTCGGTTCTTATTGCGATGATGAGATATTCGGTAGGTTCTACGTTACTCAGGAGCAGATGCCTAAGTACAACACCACTACAGGAGGCTATGATTACGAGCTACGTATGGATGCGTGGTACCATATGTGGAATCTAAAGCAGTTTATGCTGATAGGAGAACTGCCTAACGATGCTATCACAAAGACCTATTTCCGCAGAGAGACAAACTGGTATCACACCAACTCCCTTCGTGAGCAGATGCGTCAGTTCATGCGTAACCTACAGGTTCTCGGCTTTGTTGGTGCTGACTACAACTTCCTTCTTGACGGTGATGGCAACGACCTTGACAAGTTCATTGACATAGACAAGGCTAATGTCAAGAAATATTCTCTTGCGCTCCTTATGTCCTACAACGGCATACATATGATTGACGCACTGAGAGAGCTTGCCAACACATGGGAGTGTGAGTATTGGATAACAGGCAACGAGGATGCTTTCGTTATTCACTTCGGTAAGTGTGAGAACGGCACAGAAGAGACATTATCCCTTGACACCAACGTAGAGTCAATGGATATTAACAACGATGTGTCAGACAGCGCAGACAGGATATATTACTACGGAGGTATTGAGAACATCCCTAATACCTATCGCAAGGTGATAGAGCTATATGCTTGCGATGTGGAGGGTACTACAAAGGTTGAGAGATTCCATGCCAAGAAGAACCTCTCAGACACCAAGCCTGCAAGAATAAAGTGGGCAATGCTTCATAACCCAGAGCATTCCGAGGATGTCAATACTGAGTTCGAGATTGTCTTTGACCATGACGAGGACGTCCCTACGCAGACACTACCTTTCGGCAATAACCATAAACCTATAGAGCAAGTGGTGTATGATTACTTTGAAAAAACATACAGCACACTACCTGCATACAAGAACAAGCTGATACTTCATCAGGTCTCTGAGGATATGAAGAACAACAGACCGATATTCTTCACCATGATGGTTAAGTTCTATGATGAAGGCGAGTTGGTCGAATTGGAGATAACACGTCAGAATGTCAGTTCTCTCTTTGGTGGTGATGACATAACGAACATCGTCAGTCTCAGGATATACGCTCATTATAACAATGGTGACCCAGTATCTCTTGACTACGGAGAGTGGGAGGCATACATCCATCAGATCGGTGCTACGATAGACAAGACGGATCTGTTCTATGATGATGTTAACGGATGGTACTACGAAGCAATGATAGGTGATATTACGATACGTCTGTACACCTACGTAAGCACCAACTACATAGAGTTCTATGATGTGGAGGGTTCTTCATCGTATGAGCAGTTCTATGCTCTGTTTGAAGATTACGAGTACCTTTACAAGAACACGTTGCTCTTTGAAAGATTAGAGTTTGATGATACATGGGCGCAGAAATACCAATTGCCAGAGAACTATATCGGTTATCCATTCTTTAGATGTTGGTATATTGACAAGTACCAAATATACAATATCTTCAAAGGGTCAGGTAGTAAGGATGCTATCTCTGTTGTCTATGACCAATGGGACTACACACTAAGGACTAACACTATTGAAATAGAACGTCCTCAGAAGACATTGCATTGCCTTTCCGATGTACTCTCCAACAAGATGTTCGGTGCTGATGCTATAAGGTTGATTGTACCAAAGCAGATATTCAAGCTTGGTCTATGGAGTACACACCCTATTGACACTCTTGACAACACAAAGATAGCCATAGGTTTCATTTCTGGTCATTACTCATGGCACAAGTACACCTATGATACCCCAGAGGTACAGCCACTTCGTGAGTGGAGGACATACGGAGAGACACGCACAGGATGCACAGGACTGGTAGTAGATGTTGCCGTTGAAAGTATAGGTGTATCAGAGAAACGATGTGGCCACTACTATACAGAGGTGGAGTATAAGGCTATGGAGAAGCAGACTCCTATCAACTTCGCTTTCTATGGGGAAGAAGGCATCTACGCTGGCATGACGATGGACTTGCCTAATACCACGTATCAGGTGGACTTTATCACTCCTATACAGTTCGACCTTACTACGTTTGAGACAGGTGTATATAAGGGTTACATGGGTAAGGATGATTACTTCCATTTTATCCCGCAGACAACACCGATGAAAAGCTCTTTCCCTAACGGTAAGAAATTCCGCATCTATGCTGACTACTGCTACAAAGTGCCTTATGCCTATTGGCTGAATGAGCTTGACGACCCTGCTTCGCTCCTATCCATCGGTGACCTCAGGTTGCAACTGCCTACATACAGACGTAAGCCTATTGACGACTACAACAGAAACGTGCTATGGAAGTATATACCAGAGGAAGACCAGCAGAGGCATTTCTCATCAGAGACAGGCGAGCTTGACGAATGGACGTACAAGGACGGGTGGTTCTATAACGAGAAGTACAAGGTATATTTCCATGATGGCTATGTGTATGACTATAGTAAGGAGGTGGCTTGCAAGGATGGTTACATCATCTTTACTGATATGATAGGTCATGAGAAGAATGTACGTGAGCTGACAATCACTGATGATACAATCTACCCTGATGGCAGACTTCTCATAAAGGAGATACACACTAAGGACTGCAAGACGGATAATGATGTAGAAGGTGAGAGCGTTGATGTAGAATGGCTTTGGCAACAGTATCACCTACGAGTGTGCCGACCGATAGACAGAAGCAAGGACTTCCCTTTCAACCTTGACTTCATACTGCCTAACAGCCAACCTCTAAAGGTACGTTTCCTCGTTCCTGAGGATATGATAGGTCAGGAGGGTATCACGGAAGAGGACTACAAGAGAATGCAAGCGCAGTGTAAGATGTCTGGTATGCAATTCGAGGTAGAGTTCAACAACAAGATACGATACAAGGATAGTGGTGCTACCACTGCAACAGACCATCTTATGGACTATGCCATAAAGCGCAACGATGACTTTGGCGCAATGCTCCCTAACGATATTCTTCACCCACAGGTAGGTGACCCTTGCGTCCTCGTCAACTGGAACGTTAAGGCTTTGGAGAACCTCGGTCTCATTGATGAAGCAGAGTTCAAGTTATTCAACAAGGCGGCAGAATATCTCAGGACTCTCAGAGAAGGGAACTTCACCTTTACATGCAATATGATGAGTGACTTCTTTTTTGACTTTGTTAAGTATATACCACTATATGAAGTAGAAGAAAAGGCACTCTATGAATCTAACAATTACAGATTATATGTTAAGAATGGGTACGATGTATATGTCATTCCACCTCTCGGTCAGAAGGTTCTCATAAAGCATAAAGCACTGAAAGCAGACAAGCATACAAGAGTTATAGGCTATGAGTTCAAACTTGACAAACCATATGACACTCCGAAGATGATCTGTGGTGACACGGAAGCCTATTCACGATTGAAACAATTAGAAAAAAACATCACTAAACTATCAAAGTAACATGTATATAGACGGATTCATATTATCGCAAACAGGTAGCGAAATACAGGCCTTGCTATTGAAAATAATAGCATGGTTCAAGGGTAGTACCTACGAAGGAGAGCTGAAAGCATCCGAAGATGTCTCCGTAGGTACACACAAGCTGACGCAGAAGTCTGATGTCATCAACCTTGAACAGTATCGTAACCGTGGTGACAGACTGCCTACCTTGAAGGCTGTATTCCTCGTTGGTAACAAACTGACACATCACCGTACTATCTACGATGTTGACGGAGAGATAATAAGCCATAATGGCTATTTCCATATCTTCTGTTGTGAGCATGACGGAGAATACAGTGGTGACACCAAAGGCTACCGATACTTTGTCTATGATGACAGCCTCGCCTTTGCAAAGGAGTATGATAATGAGAACGGCTCGGTTGCTCCTGATGTTATACTCAGAGCCTTTGGAGAAGCGAATGCTACAGCAACGTATAGCGGTCTTATGTCTGCACAAGATAAGAAGGACTTGAATAAGGCAAAAGAGGATATTGCCACCAATAGTTCCAATATCAGGAAGAACAGTGACAATATCAGTGCCAACAAAGGTAATATAGAAGCGAATGCGAAAGAGATAGCCACTATAAAGACTGACCTTGCCACAAAGACCGTACAGATAAACCTCCGTGATTATGGTAGTGGAAAGACATTGCCAACCTTCAATGCTGTATTCACTGATGCAAACCACCTTACGCATCATAGGAGTATCTATGACGAGACTGGCAGTATAAATGGCACAAGAGGATTTTTCTACGTTTTCTGTGCAACTCATGACCAAGAAGTAGAACAAGATATGATTGGTTGCAAATATTTTGTCTATGATAATAACAGAAGGTTCGTAAAAGTGTATGACACAGCCAATGGTGATGATGTCCCTGATATTATACGCAGAGCCTTTGGTGAAGCATTCGCTATACTGGCATGATGTCAGCAAAGGACAAGACAAAGCTTGAAACCTCTCACTGACTATCGCAAGTGATATAATAACGGATATAACAAATATATTATAAGACTATGGAATTGGTATTTAGAAAAATCGAAGGTAGCAAGGGTTATGAAGCCTTTTGCGTTGCCTATTCTGACTTTAATCTGCATTTGGAGCGCAATGACACTGGTTCGGTAACTCTGTATCAGAGTACAACGGAAAGAGGTGAGAAGACAGTGCATTTTCATGTTGCCATTGCCGGAGAAGCGTTCGACAAGGACTTCAAGAATGCTGTCTATCCAAAGTTCATTCGTATAGTATCTTCTTCCCTTGTACGCAATGCCCTTGTCAACTTCTCTAATGGTGGTGATATTCCTGGAGATATAGAGAAGCGACTTGCCGACCTTGAAAAGAAGTCATCTACACAGGAACAGATACTCTCCACCGCAGACCTTGACGGTAACGGCATCCCTGATGGTGAAGACCGTCTAAACAGACTTGAATCAGAGACGGAAGGCATGACCGAACAGGAAGTATCAGATGTTTGGAATGATGTTTTTCGCGAAAACAATTAAGAATATCAGTTCGTTCTCTCTCTGAACAAAGTACACGGGAAGAGTAGTTGGGCGTTGATATATATTCAATTCACATTTTAATCATTTTTTTTAAAGTTAAAGGTATGAAGAAATTCACGACTGAAAACCTTGAACAGGTACTGGGTTACATTAAGACCCTCGTTTCTAACACTAAGACAGAGATTACCACTGCGTACACCAACCTCGTTGGTATTCTTGGCAACGACAAGAATGGCAATGCGCACACTGTCAAGTCTTATGTAGACGCAGCTATCGAGAGCGTTAACGGTGATAACACAGCACTTGCTGGACGAGTAAAGGACATCGAAGATGCAAAGGGCGTAGCAAATGGTCTCGCTTCTCTTGACGAGAATGGTCACGTTCCTTCTTCACAGCTCCCATCATTCGTTGACGACGTGTTAGAGTATGCTAACTTTGCTGCATTCCCATCAACAGGCGAGGCTGGTAAGATTTACGTTTCAAAGGACGACAACCTTACCTATCGTTGGACTGGTACTCAGTATACTGAGATTTCCAAGTCTCTTGCTCTTGGCGAGACTTCAAGTACCGCTTATGCAGGTGACAAGGGTAAGCAGCTTGCTGACAACCTCTCAATGGTAATGGGTGAGGGCGAAGGCTCTTTCAAGAAGGCTGTAAAAGACCTTTCTGATGGACAGGTCAAGGTCAACAAGGATGCTATTGACTCTATTAACAACGAGACAACAGGTATTCTCGCACAGGCTAAGGCTGATGCCACAAACAAGGCTAACACCGCCGAGCAGAATGCAAAGAACTACGCAGACCAGCAGATTGAGGCAATCGCTGCTTACACAGAGGCAGAGATTAAGGCTGCTTGGGACAAGGTATTCAACGCTGCTGCATAAGCAGTAAAAACGGCAGTTAGTGGGAGAGACAAAAGTCTTTCCCACTAACTGCTTTATAACCTGCCATCCTTGTTTTGGATGGTAAAACAAGAGAAAAAAGATGGCAAAAAAAGTAACGATAGAGAATATAGAACAGATTTTTTCTTTGGTAAAGGCTGAAAGCGAGCGATTATCAAAGGAGAATGAGAATTTGAAGAAAATAATAGAAGACAACGAGAAAGTCACTGCTGCTGCGTTGACAGACTTGGATAAACGAGTAAAGGCTTGGGAAGATGCCTTGGCTATATTACACTAAATAATTTATCACTATGGCAATAGAAAGATTTAAGAAAGGTGAAGTGCTGACGGCAGACAAGATGAACTTGCTTCTTGACGAAATCAACGCAAAGCCAAACAAACAAGATATAGAAGATAACGAGAAAGTTACTGCTGCTGCTTTAAACGACCTTTTACAACGTATTTCTTCGTTGGAAACAATAGTCAAAGAAAACGAAAAGATTGTAGCATCGGCTGTAAACGATATAAGATAATCAAAAATTTTACAGTATGAAAATTGACGAAAAGAACCCGAAGCATATTATCGCTGCTGATGGTATGGTGCTTCACAGAACAGTAGGTACTTCGTTTACCGCAAAAGAGGTTTTCCTTGGTAAGGTCAAGGTAGACGGTGTTCTCGTTGAGGACAAAGTAGAGAACTACGAAGAGATAACACGCCCAGAGCGCAAAGAGCCAAAGCACGGCAGAAAGGAGAACGAGTAATGAAAAATCTAAGACTGTTTGAGACAAAATCAGACCTTGTAGCAGCACACAATACAGGTCTTGCAATGCCTAACGTATCGTTGGTTAACGAGAACGGCAAAGTGTATTACTTTGGTAACACCGAAGCAGGTGATATAGCCTATTGGGACGGAAGCCTTATTCAATTCGTAAAGGCAAGCGCATGGGAGGACACCCTTGGTACGCCAGTAGGTGTAGTCGTAGTTCCTTCTACTCATACAGACAATGGCAAGAGTATCGTAATGTCTCTCGCCAATATGTCTATGCAGAACCCAGAGAAGGGTAGTCTGGCAAAGCAGTATATCGCCAACGATAACTATATGCCTTGGGGTGACTATGGTGTTGATGTGCCTAATCTGCTTACTTGCGGTACACTGCCAGTTACCGATGTGGATGGAGTGTCAGAAGGTACGGAATCATACGGAAACTTTACCTCTGACGAGAAGGATGGCACATATACCGTATATACGGGAGGTGACGCAGAGACCGCTACTAAAATGTATATAAACACATTCAAGAACGGACGTTTGGTTCGCCAGATATGTATGATGCGTGACTCCGTAGATGAAGACTGGTATGAAGATTGTGACAACGAGTACGATTCGTTTATTCCTTCGCCATATACACAAGACGGAGGTAAGAATACGAAGTTCTTCAAGGAAGGTACTACATTTGCGGAAGGTCTGAGTGGTAAGACGAACACCGGAGCCATCCTTGCTATGTGCTCTACTGCAAACAAGAATGCGACACCTGTAAGTCCTATGGTTGGAGGTTCTGCGGAGAGCAAGAAGCAGAACTATCCTGCGGCTATCTGCGCATCACGCTACAAGACTTCTGGCACAAACAAGGGTGACTGGTACTTGCCATCACTTGCGGAGTGTATGTACCTCACGGCACGCTACAACAAGATTAACGACGCGTTGAAGAAACTTGGTGCGAAGGCGGTGCAGATGGGTGAGCTTGGTCTTTATAATGCTAATCTTGGTTCTTGGCTCTGGTCGTCTTCGGAG
>JAGHTW010000165.1 GCA_018065145.1 Candidatus Prevotella equi | reverse complement strand
CCGTTGTTGTCAACGAGAAGTACCTTGTCAAACTCAACAGCCTGGCCTTCCTCAACACCATTCATGTGGTGTACGAAGAGCTTCTTGCCCTCCTCTGCCTTAAACTGCTGGCCCTGAATTTCTACAATTGCGTACATTGCTTTTGTTGTAAAATTAAGGTTGTTCCGCTGGGCGTTCTACTTCGTGCAGACACTTATCCGAGCCCATGACGGACTAAAATCGGGCGCAAAGTTACTAATTTTTCTTTAGATAGCAAAGCTATAACTATCTTTTACCATACATTTTTATAAATATTTAACTATTAATTGTATAATTGGCAATTAATTATTATCTTTGCAAACAAATATTCAAAACAGGAATCTTATGAAATACAATCGAATAATAATTCTTTCTCTTGCACTATGTCTCACAGCAACCATGAGTGCACAGAAGCGTAGCACTTCACGAAAGAAGGCGAAGACAACAAAAGTAGTAAAGACTCAGGAAACAAACTTCAATGTTCCTATAGATTCACTGATAGGTAAGGCATACACGGGAAAGATTGGACGCACAGTCGTTGACTTCTTCGGTAGTCGCAACACCTATGGCGATGTAATACATGAACTTTATCTCTGGCACGACAGTATATACGCCTTACGTCAACTTAACGGTTCAGAAGAGAGTTACTCTTTCGGAAAGTATTCCTATGATGGCAAGACACTAACGATAGGTGAGTTCCACTATACACCACAGAAAGATGGCAATGCACTTATGTTACAGAAGATGAATCAGAACAAAGAAGTTCGTGAAGGTATTATCCCTGCTGTATCACCAGAAAACATTGCTAACATCTTATTTGTTCACGGTAAGTACCTTGATCATATGTCAATTCAGGAGGAAGAAGATAAGCAGAATGCTTTCACCTGTCTTTCTATAGCAGCAGAAAACAATGTTCCAGGAGCATATCAATACCTTTATTCGTATTACAAGAAAAAGGCAGACAACGGTGATGCCAAAGCCATAAGATATCTATACGACGAAGCAATGAACATGACAGATTATACCAATGCATGCATTTATATAGAGAAACTCATAACTATCTACCCCGACAATCCTGAATTACAATGCGACAAGGGCAACATATTGCTTTTGCAAGGTAATAACAGTGAAGCAAAGAAATTATGGAAGAAGTTACGCAAGTCTTTTGCAGACTTTGTAAACACGTCATCCCATCCTTTCTGCAGTAAGATGAGATAATATTTATAGCAACGAACCAAACCATTAAAGGTGTACTTTGACAATTGTCGAAGTACACCTTTAACTATATTATCATCTTTTGGAAATTATCTCGTCAAAGAGTTTTTCAAAATGCTGCCTCAACACATTTGGTGAAGCAATAATGTTTCTCAAGTCATTCAAATCACGTTCGTTGTCAGAACCTTGTATCCATAGTTTTATATATCCTGCTGAAGAGTACTTCTGCTGCATATGCTCTTGAAATCTCTGCCAATGCTCTTCCCTACTCTTTTCTGGATAGTTATCAAGTCCGAAAAGTATAGTGCGTTTGAATACTGTTGTTGGCGAAAGGTCTCTGTCTGCCTCTGCGACAATCTTTCCATAAATGGAACGAGGTGCACGTGATGCACTTGCCCTATGATCCTCCACCGCCTGTATCATAATATCTATCTGCTGTGGCGAGAACCACTTTGTCAGTCTCTTGTCCGCACGTAGAATCTTTCCAGATGTTATGTGATGTATGGCACGCGGTCCTTCTAAACCCAAGTCATGATATGCAGCTACCGTATAAGCCATATCAGCATCCGCGCCCATCTTTTCAGCAAGTGAGATGGATGCTTTTATGACGCGCATGACGTGTTCCATGTTATGCGCAGCATCGAAAGAAGCATACCGGGGCAGTATGTTTCTTTCGATGAACTCCATTAAATCAAGTGATACTTTCACTATTATATTAATAAGGTGTTAGAGCTTAAGTTCGCGCAGTACCTCGGCTATACGCTGACGAGTAGTAACACGTGTTGGAACCAAAGGAAGACGCAGATTATTCTTCAACAATCCCATCTCACTCATAAGAGCCTTAACACCTGCAGGATTACCATCAACAAAGAGAAGTCCGTAAAGGTCAGTAAACTTATGATGTATCTTTTGCGCAGCACCGAACTCGCCATTAAACTCCAGACGAATCATGCGTGAAAACTCTTTTGGTAACGCATTACCAATAACGGATATAACACCTACTGCACCAGTAGCAATCATGTGGAATGTGATAGCGTCATCACCTGAAAGTACCTCAAAGTCTGATGGCTTGAGTTTGATTATTTCATCAACCTGCTCTATTGAACCGCTTGCTTCTTTGATAGCTACAATGTTATCACAATCGTTAGCCAGTCGGCAAGTGGTCTCTGGCTTAAGATTTATACCTGTACGTCCAGGCACATTATAGAGAATAACAGGAAGCTTTGTTGCGCCTGCTATTGCCTTAAAATGCTGATACAGTCCTTCCTGAGAAGGTTTGTTGTAGTATGGGCACACAGACAGTATGCCATCAACCCCACTCATATCGTAGGTCTTAAGCATATCCACAACAGCAGCAGTGTTATTACCACCACATCCCATTACAATAGGGACACGTCCAGCTACTTGCTTAACGATAAACTGTTTTACCGCATAATGTTCCTCAGAAGACAAGCAAGGTGTCTCACCTGTAGTAGCAAGAATGCACAAGAAGTCAGCATCGTTCGTCAGCTGATATTCTATAATAGACTGTAGCGATTCATAATCAACGCTTCCATCGTCATTGAATGGGGTAACGAGTGCGATACCTAAGCCACGAAAGATATTTTGCATAGTTATTATTATTTAATTGTTATTATCTATTCTCTAATTATCATTTTCTCATAGTCATTATGCATTAAAAATTGTGCATTATGAATTATGCATTATGAATTATGCATTATGCATTACTTATAGTCCTGCCAAGGCTTTATGGCAATCTCATCAAGTGACATTGAACAGAAAGCATTGATAAACGCAGATGCAAGACGTGAATTTGTGATAAGAGGTATATTCAAATCAATTGCCGCACGGCGAATCTTATAACCGTTATCGAGCTCGCGAACTGTGTTATTCTTAGGAATATTTACCACCATGTCAATTTTCTTCTCATGCAGCATGTCAAGAGCCTGAGGGAACTTACCCTCATCTGATGGCCAGAACACCTGTATATTGTCAATACCCTGTTCGTCAAGGAACTTATGCGTTCCGCCTGTTGCATAGATAACGTAACCGTGATCTATAAGCATCTTGGCAGCATCAAGCATTTCTGCCTTCTGCTTAACATCACCTGTAGATAACAATACCGTCTTCTTTGGAATACGATGACCAACAGAGAGCATTGCTTTCAGTACAGCACAAGAAGTATCATTGCCTATACATCCAACCTCACCAGTAGAAGCCATATCAACACCCAATACAGGATCAGCTTTCTGAAGGCGGTTGAACGAGAACTGACTTGCTTTGATACCAACGTAATCGAGATCGAAGAGATCCTTGTTTGGACGTTCAAATGGCACGTCAAGCATAATCTTTGTTGCTAGATCGATAAGATTGAACTTCAGAACCTTGCTCACGAATGGGAATGAACGTGACGCACGCAGGTTGGTTTCGATAACAAGGATATCATTATCCTTAGCCATATACTGACAGTTGAAAGGACCCGAGATGTGCAATTCCTTTGCTATCTGCTTTGATATACGCTTGATTCTACGTACGGTCTCAACATAAAGCTTCTGTGGAGGGAACTGAAGCGTAGCGTCTCCAGAGTGAACGCCGGCGAACTCTACGTGCTCTGATATAGCGTAAGCTATGATTTCACCATCTTTTGCAACGCCGTCAAAGTCTATCTCCTTAGCATGCTCAATGAACTTTGAAACCACAACAGGGTGTTCTGCTGATACATTTGCAGCCATCTGCAGGAATTTCTCAAGCTCATCACGGTTAGAACATACGTTCATTGCAGCGCCAGAGAGTACGTAAGAAGGACGAACAAGAACAGGGAAGCCTACCCTATCAATGAAGGCATTCATATCCTCCATACTTGTCAGTGCAGCCCATTCTGGTTGATCAACTCCGATACGGTCAAGCATTGAAGAGAATCTATCACGGTCCTCACAGTTATCAATATCTTGTGCTGTTGTTCCAAGGAGAGGAACACGTTCTGCATCGAGCTTCACAGCAAGGTTATTAGGAATCTGTCCACCAGTAGAAACGATGACGCCATGAGGTGTTTCGAGGTCAATGACATCCATTACACGTTCGAATGTCAACTCATCGAAATACAGACGGTCACACATATCATAGTCAGTAGATACTGTCTCTGGGTTATAGTTAATCATAACAGAGCGATATCCCTGCTGACGGATAGTGTTAAGTGCCTGAACACCACACCAGTCAAACTCTACTGAAGAACCGATACGATAAGCACCAGAACCAAGAACAACGATAGACTTCTTGTCATTCTCGTACTTTATATCGTGGTTCACACCTGCGTATGTCATGTATAGATAGTTTGTCTGTGCAGGATACTCTGCAGCCAGTGTATCTATCTGCTTCACTACTGGTACGATGCCCATGCTCTTACGCAGCTGACGAACAGCAAGTATAGCCTTATGCATATTGCCCATCTCCTTATCGAGACCTACGGCACGTGCAATCTGGAAGTCCGTGAAACCATATACCTTTGCGGTACGGAGCAGTTCCTTATCCATAACATTGATAGATGTACACTTGTCCATCTCGTCATCGATATCAACGATATGCTGAAGCTTCTCAAGGAACCACTTATCAATCTTAGTCATCTCGTGAATCTGGTCCACGTTGTATATCTTTCTCTTAAGAGCCTTTGCAATCACGAAGATACGCTTATCCGTTGGAGCCTTAAGAGCAGCCTCAATATCATCAATCTGCAATACCTTGTTCTCGACGAAGCCATGCATTCCCTGTCCAATCATACGGAGACCCTTCTGAATAGCCTCCTCAAAATTACGACCAATAGCCATAACCTCACCGACAGACTTCATTGAAGAGCCCAGTTCCTTATCTACTCCGCGGAACTTCGAGAGGTCCCAACGAGGAATCTTACATACTACGTAGTCAAGAGCAGGTTCGAAGAAAGCTGATGTAGTCTTTGTTACAGAGTTCTTCAACTCAAAGAGACCATAACCCATACCGAGCTTAGCAGCTACGAAAGCAAGAGGATAACCTGTTGCCTTTGACGCAAGAGCAGAAGAACGTGATAGACGAGCGTTTACCTCAATCACGCGATAGTCTTCTGACTGTGGGTCGAAAGCATACTGAACGTTACACTCACCCACGATGCCGATATGACGTATAATCTTGATTGCGAGTGCACGGAGCTTATGGTACTCCGAGTTAGTAAGTGTCTGTGATGGAGCAATAACGATAGACTCACCAGTATGTATTCCCAGAGGGTCAAAGTTCTCCATGTTACATACTGTGATACAGTTGTCGTAACGGTCACGAACTACCTCATACTCTATCTCCTTCCATCCTTTGAGTGACTTCTCTACGAGCACCTGAGGAGAGAACGAGAATGCCTTCTCTGCAAGTTTGTTCAGTTCTTCCTCGTTATCACAAAAGCCGGAACCAAGTCCACCGAGTGCATACGCAGCACGTATGATAACAGGATAACCGAGTTCTGCTGCCGCCTTACGTGCATCTTCTATATTATCACAAGCCTGTGACTTGATAGTCTTAACGTCTATCTCGTCCAGTTTCTTTACGAAGAGCTCACGGTCTTCAGTGTCCATGATAGCCTGTACTGGAGTACCAAGCACACGAACGTTATACTTCTCAAGAACGCCTGTCTGATACAGTTCCACACCACAGTTCAACGCTGTCTGTCCACCGAATGCAAGAAGGATGCCATCAGGCTTCTCTTCCTGTATGACACGCTCCACGAAGTAAGGCTGTACAGGAAGGAAATACACCTTATCTGCAACGCCCTCAGATGTTTGTACTGTAGCGATATTTGGATTTATAAGGATTGTCTCTACGCCTTCCTCACGCAGTGCCTTAAGAGCCTGCGAGCCAGAGTAGTCAAACTCACCTGCTTCACCAATCTTCAATGCTCCTGAACCAAGAAGGAGAACTTTCTTTATATTATCGTCTTTCATTGTCTATAATGTCTGTAATGACTGTATTGTCTGTGTTGTTATTATAACTCTGCTACGAACTTGTCGAACATGAACTCTGTATCTACAGGACCAGAGCATGCTTCTGGGTGGAACTGACTTGAGAACCAAGGCTTTGTCTTATGGCGTATGCCCTCGTTGGAACCATCGTTCATATTAACGAAAAGCTCTTCCCAATCGTTGCCAAGTGTCTTTGCATCAACAGCATATCCATGGTTCTGTGAAGTAACAAAGCACTTCTCCGTACCCACCATACGTACAGGCTGGTTATGCGAACGATGTCCATACTTAAGCTTGTAAATCTTTGCACCAGCAGCCTTTGAGAGCAACTGGTTACCCATACAGATGCCACAGATAGGCTTATCACTCTTAGCCATCTGCTTCTGAATTATCTTTACGGCATCCTCACACATATCAGGGTCACCAGGACCATTGGCAAGGAAGAGACCGTCAAACTCCATATCTGTATAGTCATAGTTCCAAGGTACGCGTGTCACCTCGCAACCACGATTAATGAGACAACGTATAATGTTAGCCTTCACGCCACAATCCACGAGGACAACCTTCTTTGCCTTCTGTCCTTCTGGTACGCTACCCTCTGTAGGCTGATATGTGACAACTTCCTTTACAGACACCTGATCCACGAAGTTCACGCCCTCATAGTTAGCCTCTGGAATATTGTCTGGTTCATCATCAAAGAGAATCTTACCCATCATGACACCATGCTCACGCAGAACCTTAGTAAGTTCGCGGGTATCAATACCTGTTATTCCAGGAACCTTCTCGCGCTTCAGCCATTCAGCAAGACTCTCCTTTGCATTCCAGTGAGAATACTTTTCGCTGTAGTCAGCCACGATGATGGCAGAAGCGTATATCTTGTCGCTCTCCATGAATGTAGGCAGTCCGTTATCCTCGAAAGAGAATGCTGGCACGCCGTAGTTTCCCACGAGTGGATAAGTGAGAACCATAAGCTGTCCTGCGTATGATGGATCCGTAAGGCTTTCAGGATATCCCATCATAGCTGTATTGAACACAACCTCACCTGCTATAGGTTTGTCATATCCGAATGATTTTCCATGGAACTTCGTTCCGTCTTGTAACAATAATGTAACGTTTCTCATTATTTATATATATTATAGGGCACGCACGGCCCAATGTTCATATTCGTTTATTAGTTATTAATCGTTCTTTACCATGTGATACCTGTCTGCGAAAGGTCTGCAACATATTTCTCATAATAGTTCACAAATGCCTGCAAGCAGAGCTTCGTACCTCCTGGTGTTGGATAATAACCAGTGAAATACCAGTCACCCTTATGCTCTGGAATGGCATTATGCAATCCTTCTATTGACTGGAAGACGAGTTCTACCGGTGTCTTCATGCCTTCTGGTCTCAACATGTCAACTATCTTTCTGTTTATCTCATCGACGGTGAAAGGCTCATAGATGCGTCGCACCTGATTTACCATCTTCTCTTTCGGCTTCAGCAATTCTTTCTTGCACGCCTCGTAGATGTTTGTTATGACCGATTCCATGCCATGATCCTTCAGCAATTGTATTGCAGCTCTGAACACACAGAACTCCTCAAGTCGTGCCATATCGATGCCATAGTAGTCAGGGTATCGTATCTGAGGCGAAGAACTGACGATGACGATTTTCTTTGGTTGCAGCCTGTCAAGTATCTTCAGGATGCTTTCCTTCAGCGTTGTGCCTCGTACTATCGAGTCGTCAATGATGACGAGGTTATCTATTCCCCTTCTCACCGAACCATAAGTAACGTCATACACATGCGATGCAAGGTCGTTACGTGTGCTTCCTTCGCTGATGAATGTTCTCAGTTTTATATCCTTCCATGCCACTTTCTCCGAGTGAACATATTCATCAAGAATCTCCATCAGCTCTTCCTTCGTAGGCATACGGTTCAATGCAAGTAGTTTATCTACCTTTTGTTGGTTGATATACGTCTTGAATCCTGTCAACATACCATAGAATGCCACCTCTGCGGTATTAGGAATGAACGAGAAGACGGTGTGTTCGTGATCATAATCCACTGCTTTCAGGATAGGCATCGTCAACTGTTCTCCCAGTTTCTTACGCTCTTTGTATATATCCGTATCAGAACCGCGGCTGAAATAAATTCTTTCAAAGGAACATTTGCTGTCACCCTTCTGTTTAATGATCTGCTTTCTGCGGACCTTTCCTGCGCGATTGACGAAGATAGCCTCACCTGGCTGCAGTTCCGTAATATCCTCCACCTGCACATCGAATGTCGTCTGCAACACAGGCCTTTCACTTGCCAGTGCCATCACTTCATCGTTGAGATGGAAGAAGGCAGGTCGTATGCCCCAAGGGTCACGCATTGCGAACATCTCTCCGCTACCGGTAATGCCGCATATTACATATCCGCCATCGAAATACTCCATTGACGTGGTCAGCACATTACTCATATCGACATTATCGTCAATAAAGTTTGTTATGTCCATCCCTTGCAGTCCCTTTTCGTCAGCGATAGTATAGTTGCGTTCCACCTCTCGGTCCAGACGATGTCCCATCAATTCCAACATGATGTACGAATCACTGTAGATACGTGGATACTGTCCCTGCGACACTATTCTGTCAAATATCTCATCAATGTTCGTCATATTGAAGTTACCGCAAAGGCAAAGGTTCTTCGCCTTCCAGTTATTCCTTCTCAAGAAAGGATGCACATACTGCAATCCGCTTTTTCCTGTCGTGCTGTATCGAAGGTGTCCCATATAGAGTTCTCCGGCGAAAGGTAGGTTCTTACTTGCATACTCTGCATCAGCGAGTTGTTCTTTCGTAAGGCTTTTGAAGCTGCCCTGTACCTTTGCGAATATCTCTGTTATGGCATTTGACCCTTCTGCTCTTTCGCGGAACATGTACTCATTGCCTGGCTGCACATTGAGTTTCACCGATGCCATACCGGCACCTTCCTGTCCTCTGTTGTGCTGTTTCTCCATCATAAGATAGAGTTTGTTGAGACCATACATCCACGTTCCGTACTTCTGTTGATAGTACTCCAACGGCTTAAGCAGACGTATCATCGCCACACCGCATTCATGTTTCAGTGGTTCCATTATTAATTTGTTTTTGTGTTGTGTTCGTTGTACTCTCTAACCTCTACCCCCTAAAGCTCTCCTACTCTACCGTTACCGACTTGGCAAGGTTACGAGGCTGATCTACATTCAGTCCCTTTGCTACTGCCACGTGATAAGACAACAGCTGTAGAGGTATCACACTGAGCAACGGTGCAAGGCAAGCGAGTGTTTGTGGCACTTCGATTACATCGTGAACCATATTCTTCACCTGTTCGTCGCCCTCTGTTACTACTGCTATTATGCGTCCATGACGAGAGATAACCTCCTGCATGTTTGAGATAATCTTCTGATAAAGCTTGTGATGTGTAGCAATGAAGACTACAGGCATCTCTGCATCCACGAGAGCAATAGGTCCGTGCTTCATCTCAGCAGCAGGATAACCCTCAGCGTGGATATAGGAAATCTCCTTCAGTTTCAGTGCTCCCTCAAGTGCTACTGGGTAGTTCCAGCCACGACCGAGATACAGGAAGTTATGGGCAAAGGTAAACGTAGATGCCATTTCCTTAATCTTGTCGTTTTGCTTGAGTATCTTTTCTATCTTCTCAGGAATGCGCTGCAATTCCTTTATTGTCTCTTCGTATTCATCCTGTTCTACGGTTCCCTTTGCCATACCGAGTGCGAGTGCGAGAAGTGTCAGTACGGTTACCTGACCTGTAAAAGCCTTTGTAGAAGCAACACCTATCTCTGGTCCTACGTGAATATAAGTACCAGTATCTGACTCACGAGCAATAGAAGAGCCAACACCGTTCACAATACCGAAGATAAGCGCTCCGCGTTCCTTTGCCAACTGTATAGCGGCAAGGGTATCGGCCGTCTCACCTGACTGCGAGATAGCCATCACCACGTCATCAGGTCCAATGACAGGGTCACTGTAACGGAACTCACTTGCGTATGCCACCTCAACAGGAATACGGCAGAAATGCTCTATCAGCTGCTTGCCGATAAGTCCTGCGTGCCATGAGGTACCACAGGAAACGATTACTATTCTCTTTGCCTGGAGTAGCTGACGACGGTTGTTTGTCACTGCAGAAAGTATCACCTGAGGTTCATGGGAATATGGTGATTCAACGATACGGCCTCGCATACAGTCCTTGAGGACATTAGGCTGATCGAATATCTCCTTCAGCATGAAGTGAGGATAACCCTCGTGGTCGAGCATAGAGAGGTCAACATTTACCTCTTTCACCTCTGCATCTGTCTCTTCACCGTTAAGCTTCAGCACATGAAGCTTTTCACCGCGCTTTATCACTGCCACCTCTTCGTCGTTGAGATATACTATCTGCTTGGTATATTCTGCTATAGGTGAAGCATCTGACGCAAGGAAATACTCAGAGCAATCATCCACCACGCCAACGGCAAGTGGTGAAGACTTACGTGCAGCAACTAGCACTTCAGGATTTCGCTTATCAACGACAGCGATAGCGTATGCACCGAACACCTGCTTCAAGGCACCACGTACAGCAGTTGGGAGGTCACAGTCGTTTGTCACCATCACATATTCTATAAGCTGCACGAGCACTTCCGTATCTGTCTCACTCTTGAAATCATAGCCACGATCCTTCAACTGATCACGCAGCGTGCCATAGTTCTCAATGATACCATTATGTACCAATGTAAGGTTACCAGACTGGCTGAGGTGTGGATGTGCATTCACTTCACTTGGAACACCGTGTGTTGCCCAACGTGTATGTGCTATGCCGAGTGTACCTGTTATATCGTTGTTAGACGCAACAGCCTCAAGGTCTGACACCTTGCCCTTTGCCTTGTAAACATTCAGCACTGCATTGTTTTCCGAAATGAGCGCGCAACCGGCAGAGTCATAACCTCTATACTCCAATCTCTTAAGACCTTTAATGAGGATAGGATATGCTTCCTTTGTTCCTATATAACCTACTATTCCGCACATAATATTTCTTTCTTTTTGATAATTTAATTGTTTGTGTTCGTTTTCGTTTATAGAGAAAAGAGTCAATACGAAGGGCAGTGCTCTTCATATCAACTCTTTTGTTTCATTATTTCGTAAGACTGATAATCAATGTTGCTACAGATAAAGCAAGACTTGACAAAGGTTGCCACAGCTGCGCGTTAACGTCTGCGTTACGTGCCTTTGCCTTATGTGGTTCTATATATACGATATCATTCTGCTCCAGATAGTAATAAGGAGAATTAAAGATATTCGCGTCATTCATATTATAGCGATATGCCAACTTCTCTCCGGCAGAGTTCTCACGAATAAGAAGTACGTTTGGTCTCTTGCCATAAATGGTAAGGTCTCCTGCTGACGCCAATGCCTCAATGATACTGATGCGTTCGTTGTCAACATTGATAACCTTCGAACTGCCAACCTCACCGATGATAGTAATACGGAAACCAGACATTCTTACCTTAACAACAGGGTTCTCATTTTCTGCGAAGTATGGCTTGATGAGTTCCGCAAGCTTCTGCTCCACCTGAGGACGAGTAAGACCTACCACCTTTACCTTTCCGATTACAGGATAGTTAATGAATCCATCTGCATCAACAATATAGCAATACATTGCTTTTGACAATGTCTGATTGGAAGATGACGAAGAACTACGTGAGTTAATGTTAAGATTGAACGGTTCTGCTGCCTCTGGGTTTGTTGAAGAAACAAGAATTGTCAACTCATCATTTGTCTTTATATGAGTTTCCGGAGCTGGATGTCTCTGCGAAATATCCACAGAGTCCATATTCTGGAAATACGCCACATGCTTTGTTATCGCACAGCCGGAGAACATCATCGCAACGGCTGCTACAAAGAAAAATAATAAAATCTTTTTCATTACACTTTCTTATTGGTGCAAATTTACTACACAATTTGACTGCAAAGTTACGATTTTTTTTTCTAACATACAAATATTTTTTCTTTAATTTATTTATAAGGTATAATATTTATTGCAATACAACTAAACACAACTAAAAGTTAAAAAACATTTCATTTGTTAAATTTTAGTTTCAAAAAAGTACAACTTAAAAATGAAATCTAGAGAATTTCGGCACTAAAAATCAACCTTGAAACACCATTTTTTATACGTTTGAGTGCAATCGTTGCACGATTACGTTGTAAAAGTTATGCTTTTACACTGCTAAAGTTGCACGATTACACTGTAAAAGTTACGCTTTTACAGCGCTAAAGTAATGCTTTTACAACCATTTTTTCACTATTTCAAGCCTTCAAAATCACACCCACAAAACTAAGTCATTGAACATCAACACTTTAACGAAAAGGCAAAAATAATGCGATATTTCAAACTAAATATTTTTAGTTTTGAAATATCGCATTCTCAGTGTTAAAAAACAACCTTGAAAGGTTAATATTTTTAGGATTTTAACTTAATTTTACCGAATTAATAAAAGCGTCGATTTGTTCTATTCCTTTATTTGTACAGATGCCACGAACGGCAACGTACAGGTAATTAAGGAAGAGATCCTGATACGTAAGATCGGAAAATTCTTCACTCGTTCTTATTTGCTTAATATTGTTAGCCATTATCTTTTTGAAGATGTCGAAGTTGACTTTATCAATGAAAAATCCCTCCTTGACACCCTCAGCAAAAAACTCATGCGCCTCCGAAGACTCATTGTCATAATAAGACTCCAGAAGTTTCTCTGCACGGGAATAACGAACAAGGTCTTTATAGAAATTACTATTTGTCTGTGACGCATACTCTATCTGCATGCCAAGCACACCTGTAAGTATATCCATCACGTTGTTACAGTTTTTCTTAAGTTCCTCCATTCGCTCCTGACGCAGCTTGAACTGCAGTTTGATTACCTCCACAAGAAGGTCCTCTTTATTAGAATACAGTTCATAGAGCGTGCGTTTTGATATACCGAGATTATGGGCTATATCATCCATCTTCACGGCACGGATACCTCTTTCGCGAAAGCTTTTCATGGCTTCCTCGACAATTATCGGTACCAAACTTTTCCTGTACGTTGTGTATTCTCGCATAAGTCAATCTAAGAACGAAAATCCTTCCTATTAAAATGGCAAATCTTCAGTTGCCTCACCAGCCTCAGTAGCTGGAGAAGCTGCTGCTACAGGAGCAGACTGTGGCGCTGCCTGAGGTGCTGCAGCAGAAGCCTGTGGCTCAAAAGGCGCTGCCTGAGGAGCTGGTTGTGCTGAATACTGAGCAGGATCCACCTGACGTACATCGTAAGCACGAACATCATTAAACCATCGTCCGTTCCATTCGTGAGCATCAATATCAAATGCCACGAGTACTTCCTGACCTACCTGGATATTGAAACGCTGAAGACGATCAATGCCAAACACCGTAAACACTAACTTACGTGGGTACTGTGCATCATGTGTCTCAACAACAAAATCCTGTGATTTCCACTCACCGCGCTGGCTGACACCACTGCGCTCTGGCAGGGCAGCAATAACTTTACCTTGTAATTCCATTACTTCTTTTATTCTGTTTTCTTAATATTGATTTTTTTGTTTTACGTTGCGAAATTACAAAAAAAGTAGTAAATTAAGAAACTTTTTGTTGTTTTTTTTGCTTAACACGTAAGTTTTTTGTATTTTTGCATAATATTTCTGAGCGCGTGCCTACGCGCATAAATATTTAATGTGTAAAAACCAATCAATAAAACTAATAAAAACAACAAATAATTATGAGATTCACATTATCCTCTTCTGTACTTAGCAGCAAGTTAGGAACACTTGCAAAGGTTATCAACTCTAAGAATTCACTGTCCATCCTTGACAGTTTCCTTTTCGAGATCAGCAACGGTCAGCTGACACTCACAGCCAGCGACAATGCCAATATGATGAAGTGCTACATACCACTCAACGAGTGTGACGGCGAGGGAGCATTCTGCGTACCTAACCGTATCATTCAGACTGCCGTAAAGGAGTTGGCAGAACAGCCTTTGACATTTGAGGTGAACACCGACGATAACAGCATACGCATGATTTACCAGAATGGTTCTTACCGCATCATCGGACAGAATGCCGACGAGTATCCTGTACTCCAGCCAATGGCAGGCGGATACACACAGACACAGGTGAGCGCCGCTACTCTCGCAAACAATATCCAGCGCACACTCTTTGCTACCGCCAACGATGAACTTCGCATGGTGATGAACGGAATATATTTCGACCTCAAGGAAGAGAGCATGAACATCGTTGCCAGCGATGGTCACAAGATGGTTCGCAACATGGTATTCTCTTGCAAGACTGACGTACCAGCAGCATTCATCCTTCCTAAGAAGCCTGCAGGACTGTTACGCAGCGTTCTTGGTTCAGACGACGAGAACACCGTTACCATCAAGTTTGACGCAAACAATGCAGAGATAGCATTCCCTGACGGAATACTGTCATGCCGCCTCATCGAAGGACGCTATCCAAACTACGGCGCTGTTATCCCTAACGACAACCCAAATATCGTCAACGTTGACAGAAAGGGACTCATGAGCGCACTGCGTCGTGTGATGCCATTCGCAAGCGAGAGCACACAGCTCATCAAACTGCGCCTTACACTGAACAATATCGAGCTGAACTCAGAGGACATCGACTTCTCTACCAGTGCTCACGAGGATGTTATATGCGAATACGGTGGCGTTCCTATGAGCATAGGATTCAAGGGTTCTGCACTGTTTGAGATTCTCAACAACCTCACAAGCGATGACGTTGTGATAGAGTTGGGCGACCCTAGCCGCGCCGGAGTAATACGTCCTGCTGAGCAGCCTGAAGGAGAAGACATACTGATGCTTATCATGCCAATGATTCTTAACGACTAATCACAAAGACAATGAAACTGAATCTCACAAAGCCTCTCATAATATTCGACCTTGAGACAACAGGACTTGATATAGCAAGGGACAGCATCATACAGATAAGCTATATCAAGGTAGGCGTTGACGGAAGCGAAAAGAGACAGAACTATTTTATCAATCCAGGAAAGCCAATACCACAAGAGGTACAGGAACTGACACACATCACCAACGAGATGGTGAAGGATGCACCTACTTTCAAACAATTGGCACCAGAACTGGCAGCAGAGTTTAAGGACTGCGACTTTGCAGGATACAACTCCAATTACTATGACATACCGCTGCTGGCAGAGGAGTTCCTTCGCGCTGGCGTATCATTCGACTTTACGCAAAGCCGCATGATTGACGCCTGCACTATCTTCAAGCAGATGGAGAAACGCAATCTCGCAGCCGCCTATAAGTTCTATTGCGGACGCAAGATGGAGGACGACTTCCAGGCTCACCTTGCAGATCAGGACACAGAAGCCACATATCGTGTACTGCAAGGACAGTTGGATATGTATGCTCCAGGAAAACAAGAAGAAGAGGATCGCCAGTTGCCTAATGACATGGACGCGCTCCATACCATCAGCAACCCACGAAAGAACGTTGACTTTGCTGGCAGAATGGTATGGGGACCTTTGCTCGGTCCTAACAGAGAACCACTGCTTAACCCTGATGGAACAGAGCGCATGATAGAGTATTTCAACTTCGGCAAATACAAGGGATGGACTGTACGTGACGTCCTTAACCGTGACCCAGGATACTTCTCATGGATGCTTTCCGGTGACTTTACATTGGAAACAAAACAGGCTCTCACCCGTATCAGATTACGCGAACAGCACTTTACAAGATAACAAATACGCTACAATGCAAAAACAACGATACAACCGCATCATTTCTACGTTTGTCATGATAATGATAGTCGCACTATCATGCATGACACAGAACCTTTATGCACAGGAACTGACTGCCAAGGTGAACATCAACCATAGTCAGATACAGGGCACAGAGGCATCTGTCTTTGATGAACTAAAGGATAAACTGGAGGAGTTCATTAACCAAACGCAGTGGACTTCGTTGCAGTATGCAGAGAAAGAGCGTATCTCGTGCAGTTTCAATATCACCGTTTCTGAGTACAAGAGGGAAGATGGTACATGGGTAGGCAAATGTATGATACAGGCAAACAGACCGGTATATAACTCTACCTACACCACTACCATATTCCAGTTTCAGGACAACGAATTCACATTTACGTTCAACCAGTTTGATCGTATAGAGTTCAATCCGGACATGATAGACAATCAGTTGACCGCATTGTTTGCCTATTACGCCTACCTGATAATAGGTATTGACCTCGACACCTTCGCTCCCAAAGGCGGAGAAGACGTTCTTCAGCGTTGCATGAACCTGACAAACAACGCACAGAACCTGGAATATCCCGGATGGACTTCGTTTGACAGTAGCAAGAACCGCTTTGCACTGATCAACGATTACCTTTCTGGCGCAATGGAACCATTCCGCGAACTGCAATATAACTATTACAGAAAGGGACTGGACGAAATGGCAAACAATGTGGAACGTGGTAGAACGGAGATAACAACAGCAATCACCGAGAACCTGAAAAAGGCACATCAGGATCGTCCTATGAGTATGTTGCCACAGATATGGACAGACTACAAGAAGGACGAAATAGGCAATATTTACAAAGGCAAGGGTACTTCGAAGGAGAAAGATGCAGTGTATGACGTTTGCTTCTCCATAAATCCTTCACAGAGTAATTCATGGAATAAGATAAAAGAATAACGTGCTACAACATATTTATATAAAGAACTACGCACTCATTGATGAGTTGGATATCGACTTCGCATCAGGATTCTCCGTAATAACAGGTGAAACGGGTGCAGGAAAGAGTATCATCCTTGGTGCCATTGGACTATTATTAGGACAGCGTGCCGACTCAAAAGCGGTGAAGACGAATACACAGAAATGTACCATAGAGGCACATTTCGACTTATCGCGTTACGACATGAAGGCATGGTTTGATGAAAACGAACTTGACTGCGAAGAACAGGAATGCATCATTAGACGCGAACTGACAGCAGCAGGAAAAAGCCGTGGCTTCATTAACGATACGCCAGTGACGCTTCAGCAGATGAGGGAATTGGGCGAGATGCTCGTAGATGTGCATTCACAACACCAGAACCTGTTGTTGCAGAAGGAAGATTTCCAACTCAACGTGCTTGACATTATAGCTGGAAACGAGAAGCAACAACAGGATTACCACACTGCCTTCAAAGCTTACAAGGAAGCAGAAAAGGATTTAAGTGAATTAAGAGAGCAAATTCTTCAAACAAAAGATAATGAAGAGTTTATGCGCTTTCAGTTAAACGAACTATCAAAGGCAGAACTCAAAGACGGCGAACAGGAAGAATTAGAGGAAGAGCAAGAGACTGCAACTCATACGGAAGACATAAAGAGCGCATTATATGAAGCTGACAGTTTGCTTAATGATGACAATGCAGGAGTATTGAATCTGTTGCGCCAGGCAAGCCAAAAGATTACGTCTGCAGCGGAGTTATACCAAAAGATAGAACCGTTAGCAGAAAGAATAAACTCTACGTTCATCGAGTTGAAGGACATTGCACAAGAAGCGGAAACAGAACTGGAGCGCGTTGATTTTAACCCAGAGCGATTGGCATACGTCAATGAACGTCTCGACCTCATTTATTCCCTACAGAGAAAGTTCCAAAAGTCCACGATACAAGAATTGCTTGATGAACAAGAGAACCTTCAGCAGGCAATAGACAATATAGACAACAGCGATGACGCACTAAAGGAAAAAGAGGTACTGGTCGCAAAACTTCTTGAGGACGCAAAGGCAAAGGCAAGAAAACTTTCCGAAACTCGTCAGAAGGCTTCCGTAAAGGTAACAAAAGAGATTTGTAAACGTCTGGAGGTACTGGCAATGCCTAACGTGATGTTCACGATAGACATAACACAAGGCGAACTATCAACAACAGGCTTTGACAAAGTGGCTTATCTATTCTCAGCAAACAAGGGAATGACGCCTCGTCCTATTGCACAAGTAGCATCGGGAGGCGAGATAGCACGAGTTATGTTATCGCTCAAGGCGATGATTAGCGGAGCAGTAAAATTGCCTACAATCATCTTTGACGAGATAGACACTGGCGTCAGCGGTCGCGTAGCAGAACAGATGGCTGACATTATGAGACAAATGGGAAATAACGACAGACAGGTTATCAGCATCACTCACCTACCCCAGATTGCCGCTCTCGGCATGCACCATTATAAAGTGGAAAAGCATGACACGAAGGAAGGTACGACAAGTATTATGAGACAGTTGTCGGAACAGGAGCGCATTGACGAGATAGCACAGATGCTTAGCGGTTCTGACGTAACAGAGGCAGCTCGCACAAACGCTATAGAATTGTTGAAGAAAAACAAATAACAGACAACAAGCAAGAAATCAAGAAATGATAAAGAGACTCTATACACTATTTCTCATCTTCACATTGGCATTTATCAGTGCCTATGCACAACCATCCAACGTGAAGAAAGCAACTAAAGGCATTGTCAAACTTACCACATTTAAGGCAGATGGAACATTGCTAGCAACGGGCTATGGAGCATTTACGGATGCAGAAGGTACAGCAATCGTTGCGTGGACTCCATTTGTAGGTGCATCAAAGGCAGTACTGATAGACGGACAGGGTAAGAAATATGATGTAGAAAGCATCTGCGGTGCAAGCGGTATATATAACGTTGCAAAGATTAAGGCAAAGATTGAAGGAAAGTCTTCCATCGTTCCTGTCATGATAGAAGAAGGACAGCAAGACGTTGGTAGCGAAGCATGGTATGTAGGATACGACGTACACAAGCCATCATTCACTCGTTTCTCTACAGTAAAGGTAGAGACATTCATGGACAACATGCCGTATTACATCTTTGAACAAACCAACGGAACTATTGATGAGAAGAACATTGGTGCGCCATTCTTTAACGCACAGGGTAAGCTGATGGGACTTGTAAACACCAGCAGAACTAGAACAGACCTTTACATTGCTTCTGCACGATACGCACTGACACTTTCACCAACAGCATTCTCAATCAATGACAATGTCCTAAGAGAAACAAACGTACGTATTGCTTTGCCTAATGATTACAACCAGGCACTCCTTGCAATGATGATAGCATCGCAACGCAACGACTCTATAAACTATCCTGCAACAATAGAAGAGTTTATATCTTTGTTTCCTGAAGAGGAAGATGGATATACGAACAAGGCAACATATCTAACAGACAAACAGGATTTTGCTGGCGCCGACGCACAAATAGCAAAAGCTCTTGAGGTAAGCAAACAAAAAGACAACACGCACTTTTTCTATTCAAAGCTTATATACAACAAAGAGATTCTCTTGGCTGATGTACCTTATGAGCCTTGGAATCTTGACAAAGCTATAGAAGAAATTGATGCAGCTATTGCGATAAAGTCAGAGTCCCTCTATAAGGTGCACAAGGGCAAGATACTATACGCGCAAAACAAATATGAAGAAGCGCAAAAGGTATTTCTTGACGTGGCAGAAGGCGGATATAAAGATGGAGACATCTACTACTTTGCATATCAGTGCAACAAGAATATGGGTAATGATGCAGAAAAACAAATTGTCTTACTTGACAGTGCCATCGCTATAAACCCTAACGAGATGCTATACCAAGCAGAGAAAGCATTGGTATTAATGAAAAACAAAAAGACTGATGATGCAATAGAAGTATGCAAGAACATGGTTCTTAAGAATCCACGCTACGGAGAAGGACACGGACTGCTGGGGCTTGCGCTTTGTCTGTCAGGCAATAAGGAAATGGGTGTAACAGAACTACGCAGGGCAAAGGCCTTAGGTTATCAGCAGGCTGATGCATTCATCAGAAAATATGGTTCAGAATCAAATAAGGAACAAGGAACAAAATGATTATAAAGAAATCAGAATTCACTATTAGCGCTGCAAAACTATCGCAGTGTCCAAAAGACGGAAAGCCCGAGTTCGCTTTCATCGGAAGAAGTAACGTTGGCAAGTCTAGTCTCATCAACATGCTTACCGCACACAAAGGATTGGCAAAAACAAGTGCCACACCAGGTAAGACGCTGCTTATAAACCATTTCAATATCAACGATTCTTGGTATATCGTTGACTTACCAGGCTATGGCTTCGCCAAGCGTTCAAAGAAGGTGCAGGAGGAAATAGACAAGATGATTGACTCATACATGCTGCAACGCGAAGAACTTGTCAATGTATTCCTGCTTATTGACATACGACATGATCCTCAAAAGATAGACCGTGAGTTTATGGATTGGCTCGGAGAGAATGGTGTTCCTTTCTCTATCGTATTCACCAAGGCTGACAAACTCGGTCCTGTAAAGGCAAAGCAGAACGCGGCGAAGTATCTGAACACACTGAAAGACGTGTGGGAGGAACTGCCACCAGCATTCATCACTAGCTCAGAATCACGACTTGGAAAAGAGGATATTCTTAACTACATAGAAGAGATACTAAATGGCGACACCACTTCTTGATGTACAAAATGTTTCGAAGCGTTTCGGTGAGCGTGTATTGTTTCAGGGCATCTCGTTTAGTGTTGCCGAAGGACAACATGTCGGACTGATTGCACAGAACGGAACAGGCAAGTCAACATTACTCTCAATGCTAACCGGTGACGAGAGTGTTGATGAAGGCGAGATAATCTACCGTAACGGAATACGTGTAGGATATCTGCGTCAAGAGCCCGTATTCCCAAAGAACGCCACCGTACTTGAAGCTTGTTTTCACGGTGTTGACGCTGATGATGATGCACAACTGAAGGCTAAGCAGATACTGACACAACTACGAATAAGGGATTTACAACAGCCTGTTGAACAGCTGAGCGGCGGACAACAGAAACGCATTGCTCTTGCACAGACGCTGATAAGCAATCCCGACCTTCTTATCCTTGATGAGCCAACAAACCATCTTGACCTTGAGATGGTGGAATGGCTTGAGGGATTCCTGCAAAGAGGTAACAAGACGCTACTGATGGTGACGCATGACAGATTCTTCCTTGACAATGTATGTAGCGTAATACTGGAATTGGACAACAAAACGATATATACCTATCGTGGATCTTACTCATATTACCTTGAAAAACGCCAACAGCGACTTGACGCACTGGCTGCAAACATCCAGCATGCCAACAATCTCTATCGCAGAGAACTGGAATGGATGCGACGACAACCACAGGCACGAGGTCACAAGGCAAGATATAGAGAAGAGGCATTCTATGAACTCGAAAAAGTTGCAAAACAACGAATAGAAGACAGACAAATACGCTTAAAAGCATCAAACGTATATATTGGTTCAAAGATTTTTGAATGTCAGTATGTATCAAAGACTTTCCCTTCCAGAGATGGTATTGAACCAGGAAAGACAATACTCAAGAACTTCTACTATAACTTCGCAAGGTTTGAGAAGATGGGTATTGTCGGAAACAATGGCACAGGCAAATCTACGTTCATAAAACTATTATTGGGAATCGTTCCTGTGGATGATGGAAAATTTGATATCGGTGAAACCGTACGCTTTGGTTATTTCTCGCAGGAAGGATTGCAATTTGACGAGCAACAAAAGGTTATAGATGTAGTAAGAGATATTGCTGACTACATAGACTTGGGACAAGGACGACATTTCTCAGCATCACAGTTCTTGCAACATTTCCTTTTCACGCCAGAACAACAGTACAACTACGTATATAAGTTATCTGGCGGAGAGAAGAGAAAACTGTATCTGTGTACGGTATTGATGAAGAACCCTAACTTCCTTGTACTTGACGAACCAACGAATGATCTTGACATCAAAACATTACAGATACTGGAAGAATACCTACAGGACTTCCCTGGATGTGTTATCGTTGTAAGCCATGACCGATATTTCATGGATAAGGTAGTTGACCATTTGCTTGTCTTCAAGGGAGAAGGAGAGATAAAAGACTTCCCTGGTAACTACACACAATTCCGTGAATGGACAAAACTACAGCCAAAGGAAGAGAAAACAACTGCAAAACAGCAAAAGGACAATACTGAACAGAAACAAAAAAAGCCTAACAATTCTGACAAGAGAAAGATGTCTTATAAGGAAAAGCGTGAATTTGAACAGTTGGAAAAAGACATTGATACGCTGACAGAAGAAAAGACACAAATAGAGACAGAATTAAGTTCTGGTACCATCTCTGTTGAAAGAATTACCGAACTTTCAAAACGATTGCCCATAATAAACGAACAAATAGAGGAAAAAGAGACGAGATGGTTGGAACTAGCAGAGATAGAGGCTTAATTTGTTAAAGACATATAATTAGGTACGCAAACATTTTGATATTATAATAATTATTAGTACCTTTGCAGATATTTCGTGTAAATATAATCAAAAAACAACAATACAAATAAAAAACTACTACAATGGAAAGAGATCAGAAAATCTTCGATCTTATCGAAAACGAACATCAGCGTCAGCTCAAGGGTATTGAGCTTATCGCATCAGAGAACTTTGTAAGTGAGCAGGTAATGGAAGCTATGGGCTCTTACTGCACTAATAAGTACGCAGAGGGTTATCCTGGACACCGTTACTATGGTGGTTGTCAGGTTGTGGACCAGATAGAGCAACTCGCTATTGACCGCGCTTGCGAACTCTTCGGTGCAGAGTATGCTAATGTTCAGCCACACTCAGGTGCACAGGCTAACGCAGCTGTACTTCTCGCTGTCCTCAAACCAGGCGACTGCTTCATGGGACTTAACCTTGATCATGGTGGTCACCTTTCACATGGTTCACTCGTAAACACATCAGGCATCCTCTACCGTCCTGTAGGTTACAACCTCAACAAAGAGACAGGTCGCGTAGATTATGACGAGATGGAGAAACTCGCAAAGGAAAACAAGCCTAAGCTTATCATCGGTGGTGGTTCTGCATATAGCCGTGAATGGGATTATGCTCGTATGCGTAAGATTGCAGACGAAGTAGGTGCACTCCTCATGATTGATATGGCACACCCTGCTGGTCTCATTGCTGCAGGACTCCTGGAGAACCCTGTAAAGTACGCTCATATCGTAACAACAACAACTCACAAGACTCTTCGCGGACCTCGTGGCGGTCTCATCCTTCTTGGCAAGGACTTTGAGAACCCATGGGGATACACGACACCAAAGGGCGTTGTAAAGAAGATGTCACAGTTGCTCAACTCTGCCGTATTCCCTGGTCAGCAGGGTGGTCCTCTTGAGCATGTTATCGCTGCTAAGGCTGTTGCTTTCGGTGAGGCTCTCAAGCCAGAGTTCAAGGAGTATGCTCTTCAGGTAAAGAAGAATGCAGCAGTTCTTGCAGAAGAACTTGTAAAGCGTGGCTTCGGCATCGTTTCTGGCGGTACAGACAACCACTCTATGCTCGTTGACCTGCGTTCTAAGTATCCAGATTTGACAGGTAAGGTAGCAGAAAACGCTCTTGTTGCTGCTGACATAACAATCAACAAGAACATGGTACCATTTGATACTCGTTCTGCTTTCCAAACATCAGGATTCCGTCTCGGTACTCCTGCTATCACTACACGTGGCGCTAAGGAAGACCTTATGGTTAAGATAGCTGCTTGGATTGAGGAGGTTCTCAACGATCCTGAGAACGAAACTGTTATAGCAAAGGTACGTGGCGAGGTTAATGAGGAAATGAAGAACTACCCTCTCTTCGCTTGGTAAACTAATAATAAAACAAATGTAGCGATAGGTTGACTATTAACCTATCTGATTAGAATGGCAAAAAAGAAACGTTGGCACTGCATTCCCGGACAAGAATTGACACAGATGGACAAAACCATCATGTATTGGGAAAACAAAGGTAAGTTAGTGCCTACAAGGGATCTCATAAAGACCCCAGAACAAATAGAAGGCATCAGGCGTGCCGGTGTGATAAACACCGGTGTGCTTGATGCTGTTGCTGCTGCTATACATCCTGGAATGAACACTCAGGAGATAGATGACATCTGCATGCAGTATTGTAAAGATCATGATGCGACACCAGCATGTCTCAACTATGAAGGATTCCCAAAATCGGTCTGCACAAGTATCAACGAAGTAGTGTGTCACGGAATACCAAAAGAAACGGACATCCTAGAAGAAGGTGATATCCTTAATGTTGATTTCACAACGATAAAAGATGGTTATTATGCTGACGCATCACGAATGTTCATCATCGGTGGAAAAACAACACCAGAGAAAGAGCAACTCGTTCGTGTAGCAAAAGAATGTCTCGAAATAGGCATGGAAGCAGCAAAGCCTTACAGTTTCGTAGGTGATATTGGTCACGCTATAAAGAAACATTGTAAGAAATATAATTATGGTATCGTTCGCGATCTCTGCGGTCATGGCGTAGGACTGAAATTCCACGAAGAACCAGAGGTAGCACATGATGCATACAGAGGAACAGGCATGCTCCTCGTACCAGGAATGGTATTCACCATCGAACCTATGATAAACATGGGTACATGGAAAGTATTCATCGATGAAGAAGATGAATATGGTTGGGAAGTGATAACAGATGATGAGCTTCCATCTGCACAATGGGAGCATACTCTTCTCATGACAGAACATGGAGTTGAGATATTAACATACTAAGAATGGAAGAAGAAAAATATATCCTTGCCATAGAAAGCTCATGCGACGACACTTCTGCTGCAGTACTAAAAGGACGAACGCTGCTTAGCAATGTCACTGCATCACAGGATGTACATAGGGCATACGGCGGTGTTGTTCCTGAACTAGCATCAAGAGCACATCAGCAGAACGTATTGCCTGTTGTTGATCAAGCACTAAAAAAGGCTGGTGTAACAAAAGAACAGTTATCTGCCATTGCATTCACAAGAGGACCAGGACTCATGGGGTCACTGCTCGTGGGTGTGAACTTCGCAAAAGGATTTGCTCGTGCATTGGGAATACCATTGATTGACGTGAACCACCTACAAGGACATGTAATGGCTCACTTCATTGAAGAACAAGAAGGTGATAACAACACGCCTCCATTGCCTTTCCTTTGTCTTTTAGTCAGCGGCGGCAATTCGCAGATAGTGAAAGTGAATGCGTACAACGACATGGAAGTGTTGGGACAAACAATTGATGATGCAGCGGGTGAAGCTATCGACAAATGTTCAAAAGTCATGGGATTAGGATATCCTGGCGGCCCTATTATAGACAAACTTGCAAGACAAGGAAATCCTAAAGCATATCAGTTTGCTGAACCACATATACCAGGACTTGACTACAGCTTCTCGGGACTAAAGACATCGTTCCTTTACAGTCTGCAGAAATGGGTTGCCGAAGATCCTGATTTCATAGAACATCACAAAGAAGACATAGCAGCTAGCTTGGAATGGACGATTGTTGACATTCTGATGAAAAAACTAAAGCTTGCCGTAAAACAAACAGGAATAAAACATGTTGCTGTCGCAGGCGGAGTATCAGCAAACAACGGATTACGCAATGCATTCCACGATTATGCAAAACGATTTGGATGGACTATTTATATACCGAAATTCTCATATACAACAGATAATGCTGCAATGATAGGATGCGTAGCTTCTTTCAAACTTAAGGACAAGGAGTTCTGTTCTATCGATGCACCAGCATTTTCAAAAGTAACATTTAAATAAAGACTAACAACAATGGAATTTGAAAACAAAGTTTTAAGTAAAGAGATTCTTTATAAACTGTACGAAACTGGTAAGACAATTGCATCAGCAGAGTCATGCACAAGCGGACGTATAGCAGAAGTTCTTACCGCTACACCTGGTGCATCAACATATTATAAAGGTGGCACGATATGTTATTCTAACGAAGCAAAGACAAATATCCTTGGCATTGACGCTAACCTTATAGCAGAAAAGAATGCTGTCAGCGAAGAGGTTGCCAAAGAAATGGTTAAGGGTGTTGCTAAGCTTTTTGGCACCGATTATGCTATTGCTACAACAGGCTTCGCAGGACCTGGCGCTGACCCTGGCATACCAGTTGGTACTATATACATTGCTTGTGGCACACCAGAAGATATTCGTGTCATGAAACTCTCTGAAGATGAAGGCCGCGATGAGAATTTAAAGAATGCAACACATGAGGCATTGAAATTCTTTGTAGAATATCTTCGTGAGTTCTATCCAGAGCCTTCAGATATGGACTCTGTACCTAAGCCAGAAGCTAAATAATGATTGATACTTTTAAAACAATCAACCATTAAACGTTAAACATTACCCGTTAACCATTAAACATCATTCAGATAAATGGCTACAGTTGATGACAAGAAAATAATATTCTCAATGGTTGGTGTGAGTAAAATCATACCGCAAAACCAGAAACAGGTACTTAAGAACATATACCTTTCGTTCTTCTATGGCGCAAAAATTGGCATCGTAGGTCTTAACGGTGCTGGTAAATCAACGCTGATGAAGATCATCGCAGGACTTGACGACAAGTTTCAGGGAGAAGTAGTATGGAGTCCAGGCTATACAGTAGGATACCTTCCACAGGATCCACCTCTCAATGAAGAGAAGACCGTAAAAGAGAATGTTCAGGAAGGTGTACAATACGTTTATGATGCCCTGAAGGAATATGACGAGATAAATGAAAAGTTCGGTCTGGAAGAATACTATAACGATCCAGATAAGATGGACAAACTGATGCAACGTCAGGCAGAAGTACAGGACATCATTGATTCTACAGACGCTTGGAATATGGATTCCAAGCTTGAGCGTGCTATGGATGCGTTGCATTGTCCTCCAGGCGATTGGACTGTTGATAACCTGTCAGGTGGTGAACGCCGCAGAGTTGCACTATGCCGACTTCTTCTACAAAAGCCAGATGTATTGTTGCTTGACGAGCCTACCAACCATCTTGACGCGGAGTCCATTGACTGGCTTGAGCAACACCTACAGCAATACGAAGGAACTGTCATCGCTGTCACACATGACCGATACTTCCTTGATGATGTAAGCGAATGGATTCTCGAACTTGATCGTGGCGAAGGAATACCATGGAAGGGCAATTACTCTTCATGGCTTGATCAAAAGACAAAGCGTATGGCTCAGGAAGAAAAGACAGCTTCCAAGCGTCAAAAGGCTTTGCAGCGAGAGTTGGAATGGATTCACATGGCTCCTAAAGCACGTCAGGCAAAGGGTAAGGCACGTCTGAATTCTTATGACGCAATGCTTAATGAAGAGCAGAAAGAACGCGAAGAAAAACTGGAGATCTTTATCCCTAATGGTCCACGCCTTGGCAACAAGGTTATAGAAGCAGAGCACGTCGCAAAAGCATTTGGTGACAAAGTACTCTTCAAAGATCTCAATTTCATGTTGCCTCCAAATGGTATCGTAGGTGTTATAGGTCCTAACGGTGCAGGTAAGACCACACTCTTCCGACTCATCATGGGACTGGAAAATGTTGACAATGGTACATTCAACGTTGGAGAAACAGTAAAGCTTGCATATGTAGATCAGCAGCATAAAGACATCGATCCAAAGAAAACGGTTTACGAAGTCGTTTCACAAGGCGTAGAATCATTCCGTATGGGCGGACGCGATGTTAATGCTCGTGCATATCTCTCTCGTTTCAATTTCTCAGGTAACGACCAAGGAAAGCTTTGCGGTGTACTCTCTGGTGGTGAACGAAATCGCCTACAACTTGCACTTGCATTGAAGCAGGAAGGAAATGTACTGCTACTTGACGAGCCTACGAACGATATAGACGTAAACACACTGCGCGCACTTGAAGAAGGTTTGGAAGCATTCGCTGGATGCGCTGTCGTTATCAGTCACGACCGTTGGTTCCTTGACCGCATCTGTACTCACATTCTTGCCTTTGAAGGAAATGGTGAGGTATTCTTCTTTGAAGGAAGTTACTCAGACTACGAAATCAACAAAGCACGTCGTTTAGGTACAGATGAGATAAAGCGTCCACGATACCGTAAACTCATGGAGGATTAAAAAAATTACAATAACATATCTATTATCAATAGGTCAAGAAATAATTCTTGACCTATTTTTTTTACACCTTATTATATATATAAGCAAAAATTACAAAACGACATCTCCAAACAACAAACACTTATAACATAAACACAAATAAAAAATTTTTACTCTTTAAGATGACAAAGTAATATATTGAATTTATTGATTTTACACTGTTTATAATACACGTTAAACATCAACACGCAAGAAAGTTTTATATAAATATTTTTGTCTATTTAATAAAAATATATTACCTTTGCACTCACAAAAATAGAAAATTTACTAACCCAAATCTTTTATCAAAGTTTTCCAAAACGGAAAACTTTTCAAAAAGAAAAATTAAAAAAGTTTTCCAAAAATGGAATTTAAGAAGTTTACAATTACTAAGCGTGACGGTTCAAGAGATGACTTCTCTCTAGACAAGATTATGAATGCAATCGTTAAGGCATTCGAAGCTTCAGAAGAACCATTCAACGTAGCAAGTATCTCAAAGATTATCAGTCACTTGGACATCAACGACAACATAACCGTTGAAGATATCCAGAACCAAGTAGAGATAGCCTTGATGAAGGAAGGTTACTACAAGGTAGCAAAGTGTTTCATGCTCTATCGTCAGAGTCATAGCGAAGACCGTGAGACACTTGAGAAGTTGAACTTTTTGACAGACTACATGGAAGCAGCCAATGCTGCAACAGGTTCAAAGTTTGACGCAAATGCAAACGTAGAACATAAAAATATTGCAACATTGATAGGTGAGCTTCCAAAGTCAAACTTCATCCGTCTTAACCGTCGTCTTCTTACTGATCGCATTAAAAAGATGTATGGTAAGGAACTTGCAGACAAATATATTGACCTCCTTACACACCACTTTATATATAAGAACGACGAAACCAGCATAGCACCATATTGTGCATCTATCACAATGTACCCATGGCTTATCAATGGTACAACAGCTATTGGTGGCAATTCAACAGCCCCAACAAACCTAAAGAGTTTCTGTGGTGGATTCGTAAACATGGTATTCATTGTGTCATCAATGCTCTCTGGTGCTTGTGCTACACCAGAGTTCCTGATGTACCTTAACTACTTCATCGGTAAGGAATATGGTCTTGACTATTGGAAGGAACCTGACAAGGTAATTGATCTTTCACTACGTCAGCGCACTGTTGACAAAGTTATCACCGACTGCTTTGAGCAGATTGTCTATTCTATCAACCAGCCAACAGGTGCACGTAACTTCCAGGCAGTATTCTGGAACATCTCATACTACGACAAATTCTATTTCGAGTCACTTTTCGGCAATTTCTACTTCCCAGACGGAAGCCAGCCAGACTGGAATGGTCTCTCTTGGTTACAGAAACGCTTCATGAAGTGGTTCAACAAGGAGCGTACAAAGACAGTTCTCACCTTCCCTGTTGAGACAATGGCTCTTCTCGCGGACAACGGCGAGTGCCGCGATAAGGAATGGGGTGACTTTGCGGCAGAGATGTATTCTGAAGGTCACAGTTTCTTCACCTACATGAGTGACAATGCTGACTCGCTGTCTTCTTGCTGCCGTCTTCGCAATGAGATCCAGGACAATGGTTTCTCTTACACACTTGGTGCTGGTGGTGTATCAACAGGTTCTAAGTCAGTGCTTACAGTAAACCTTAACCGTTGCGTACAGTTTGCAGTAAACAACGGTCGCGACTACAAAGAATTCATAGAAGAAGTTGTTGACGTATGTCACAAGGTACAGATGGCATACAATGAGAACTTGAAGATGCTTCAGCTTCACGGCATGCTGCCACTCTTTGACGCTGGCTACATCAACATGGGACGTCAGTATCTCACCATCGGAGTAAACGGTCTTGTAGAAGCAGCAGAATTCATGGGCCTCAAGATTACACCAAACGAGAAGTACAAGGCGTTCGTTCAAGAACTATTGTCTATCGTCGAGAAGATAAACAAGCAGTACCGCACGAAGGATCTTCTCTTCAACTGCGAAATGATACCAGCAGAGAACGTTGGCGTAAAGCACGCCAAGTGGGATCGTGAAGATGGTTACTTTGTACCACGTGACTGCTACAACTCTTATTTCTATGTTGTAGAGGATCAGTCTATGAACATCATTGACAAGTTCAAGCTTCACGGCACTCCATACATTGAGCACCTTACTGGTGGTTCAGCATTGCACATGAATCTTGAAGAGCATCTCACCAAGGTACAGTACAAGCACCTCTTGAAGGTTGCTGCACAGGAAGGTTGTAACTACTTCACCTTCAATGTGCCAAATACAATATGTAACAACTGCGGACATATCGACAAGCGTTATCTGCACGAATGTCCAGAGTGTCACTCATCTAACGTTGACTATATGACACGCATCATCGGTTACCTTAAGCGTGTAAGCAATTTCTCTGCTGCACGTCAGAAGGAAGCTGCACGCCGTTATTATGCCAGCGCGGATAAGATGACAGAAAAGGTAGGTTAACCATATGAAATATGTAAATACGGGCGTGGTCTTTCAGGAAATTCCTGACGAGGTCACGCTCTCTATTAATATATCCAACTGTCCCTGTCACTGCATAGGATGCCATAGCGAATACCTTTGGGATGATATTGGAGACCCACTAAATGCTATCAGTCTCGGTTCCTTGCTTCATGATTATGCCCACGACATCACTTGTTTATGCTTTATGGGTGGTGATGCAGAACCGCAGTCTGTCAACAACCTTGCTTCGTGGGTCCGCGATAACTATCCTACTCTAAAGATTGGATGGTACAGCGGAAGGTCAAAGCTGTCGGAAGAGATATCCCTCGACAATTTCGATTATATAAAGCTTGGTCCTTACATTGAAGCAAAGGGTGCTCTGAACAAACCAACTACAAACCAAAGGTTATACAGCATTCATTCTGGTGAGATGACAGACATCACGGAGAGATTTTGGAAGAAACGTTAACAAACAGCTTAAACAATATGCAACCCATTTTCATTGCCGGTCCATGTGTCATAGAGTCCATGGAGCTTCTTGACATCGTGGCACAGCGCCTTGTAGAAATAAACAAAGCGTTAGGAACAGACATTATCTTTAAGGCATCATTTGACAAAGCCAACCGTACCAGCATCACATCATTCCGTGGTCCTGGCATGGAGAAAGGATTACAGATGCTTGGCGACATAAAGGAGAAGTACGGTCTTCGCCTATTGACAGACATACACGAATCCTTTCAGGCTGCCCCTGTTGCAGAAGTCGTTGACGTACTTCAGATACCAGCATTCCTATGTCGTCAGACTGACCTTCTTGTGGCAGCAGCACAGACTGGCAAGACAGTAAACATCAAGAAGGCGCAGTTCCTTAGCGGTGCAGACATGAAGTATCCCGTCCAGAAAGTAAAAGACACCAACAACGATGCCGAAGTATGGCTTACGGAACGTGGCAATTGTTTCGGCTACAATAATCTTGTTGTTGACTTCCGCAACATTCCTGACATGAAAGAAATAACCCCACGCGTCATCATGGACTGCACTCACAGCGTTCAACGCCCTGGCGGCGGCAATGGTTCCACAGCAGGCGACCGCAAATTTGTTCCTGCTATGGCATTGGCAGCAAAGGCATTCGGCGCAAACGGTTATTTCTTCGAGGTACATCCCGACCCTGACAAAGGTCTTTCCGATGGACCAAACATGCTTTACCTTGACGACCTTAAGCAACTTATCGAGTGCATAATTCATAATGCATAATTTATAATGCACAATGCATAATGCATAATTGTAATTCATAATATTTTATTTCGTGAACATTCGCAACATAGCCATCCAGGCATTAAGAGACGAAGCTAATGCCATACTCGAGTTAATTCCACATCTTGATGAGAATTTTGACCATGCCATTGAGTTGATGCTCAACTGCAAGGGCAAGGTAATAGTCACTGGCGTAGGCAAGAGTGGAAACGTTGGAGCAAAGATAGCTGCAACGTTGTCCAGCACAGGTACCCCAGCCCTATTTGTCAATCCACTTGATGTCTATCACGGAGACCTCGGTGTGATAACCGACGGTGACATTGTCGTTGCAATAAGCAACAGCGGTAACACCGACGAGTTACTGCGTTTCATCCCAATGATTCAGCACATGAATGTCAGCATCATTGGAATGAGCGGCAATCCTCAATCACTTCTTGCCAAATACTCCACCTGTCACATCAATGTAAAGGTTAACAAAGAAGCATGTCCGCTTAATCTCGCTCCAACATCCAGCACAACAGCCGCGCTTGCAATGGGCGATGCTCTCGCTATAGCATTGATGGAGAAGCGTCATTTCAAGCCACGAGACTTCGCACAATTCCATCCTGGCGGAGAGTTAGGCAAACGCCTTCTTTATACCGCTGCCGATGTAATGCGAAGCAACGACCTGCCTATCATCCCTGCAACCATGCGTCTTGGCGATGCCATCATACACATCAGCGCAGGCCAGCTAGGTCATGGAATAGTTACGAACGATGACAATACGCCAGCAGGCATAATCACCGATGGAGACATACGTCGTGCCATTGATCGTTGGCAAGCAGACTTCTTCAACCATACCGTTGCCGACATAATGACAACAACCCCAAAGACGGTAAAGGACACAACGAAGGTTGTTGACGCGCAAAAGATAATGAACGAGAACAACATCAGCGCCGTTATCGTTGTTGACAAGGACAACCATGTCGTTGGCATAGTCAATCACCGTTCTTGCATGGTATAACAAAAACCATAATAACTTAATGAAACAACTAACTACAACCCTTTCACTACTATTCCTTTTTGTTCTTTCTTCTGTTGCACAAACAAAGAAAGTGGGCGATTTCATTGAGTCGTTCACCAACAACGCACCAACAGGAATGGTACCACGCACCACACAGTATGCTCCAACCGTGAGCGGATTCATTTGCTTCAACGGCAACAACCGCTATACTCGCGCACTTTACGGTTCAAACACCGACTACCGCATAGAGACAAGTGACAAGCCTATCTTTGCTCTCTATAAGTCGAAAGTGTACCGTAATGTGCGCTTTTTTATTAATAATGTGCAGCTGGACGAGGTAGAATCCTGCATTGCATATTACGCCAACGGCTGTCGCCATTACAAAATCACGGATAAGCGTTGGGGCAACAGCGCAGAACTGGAAGTATATTGCGTTGCAATGTCTGAGGAAGAAGGTTGTTACTGGCATTTCTCTGCAAAGAACTTCCTTCATACCCCAACATTGACGATGAAGATGTGCGACATTGCCAACCCAAAGCTCCGCCGCAATGGTGACATAGGCGCAGACAAGGCTGGCAGCTTTGAGCCAGCGCCAACAGAAAGTAATCTCGTAATCCAGACCTTATCATTCACTGACGAAGCCTTTGCCATTGCCAATATGGTGACACCTTCTGAAGGAGCAAGGGCGGAACATAATGTAATCTTGTCATTGCCGAACGAGAAACTGACAAAAGCATATAATACATCCAAGACATATTTCGAAGAACTCTCACAACGTGTTATCTTCAAGACGCCAGAACCATGGCTCAACCCATTAGGTTCAACCCTTACCCTTGCTGCCGACGGCGCTTGGGATGGTGAGACATGGCTTCACGGAGCTATCGGTTGGCGCATGCCGTTGGCAGGTTGGCGCGCAGGATATCTCGGTGACGTGCTCGGTTGGAACGACCGTGCAGTAAGTCACTTTGATGCATACGCCAATTCACAGGTAACTAACGTGCCGGCAACCATCGATTCCCCTTCGCAGGACCCAGAACAGAACCTTGCGCGCGCTGAAAAGAAATGGGGTACACAGATGTATAGCAACGGTTATATCTGTCGTAACCCTAACAAAAACAACCAGATGCACCACTACGACATGAACCTTAACTACATGGACGAGTTGCTCTGGCACTTCCAGTACGATGCTGACACCGCCTACATGCGCAAGATGTGGCCAGTGATAACATCACACCTGGCGTGGGAAAAGCGCAACTTTGACAAGGACGACAACCATCTCTACGATGCCTATTGCTGCATCTGGGCAAGTGATGCGCTGTATTACAACGGCGGTGAAGTAACCCACTCCACAGCATACAACTACCGCGGCAACCTCCTTGCAGCAAAGATAGCCCGCATCATCGGCGAGGATGCGACACCATACCAGCAGGAGGCTGACGCCATACTCAAGGCTATGAACGAACGTCTTTGGACGGGCACACACTGGGCTGAATACCGTGACGTCATGGGACTGCAGCGCCTTCATCCTAATGCCGCACTATGGAGCGTTTATACACCTATCGACTGTGGCGTTGGCACACCTCAGCAGATGTATTCCTGCACCCGTTATGTGGATAAGAACATACCACATATCAGTGTTGAGACACCACAAGGCAGCGCTGGTTATCTCATCTCCACATCCAACTGGATGCCATATTCCTGGAGTATCAACAATGTTGCGTCGGCAGAGATAATGCATACGGCACTATCATTCTTCGAGGCAGGCAGGGCAAAGGAAGGCATGAACCTCATTAAGGCAAACATTATGGACCAGATGTACCTCGGCTGTTCTCCAGGAAACCTCGGACAGATAAGTTATTACGATGCAGCGCGCGGCGAATCATATCGTGACTTCGGCGACAACATCGGCATCTCTGCCCGTGCTATCGTACAGGGAGTCTTCGGCATCGTGCCACAAGCACTTGACGGAAAGGTCATCATCCGTCCTGGCTTCCCATTGGAATGGGACAGCTGCGAGGTGAAGACACCTTACCTTTCATACACATACAAGCGCGTAAACGACAAGGCTGTCTTTACCATCGAACAGAACTTCACCCGTCCTTTGCAGGTTATAGTCCGCGTCAATACCGAAGGTGGCAGATACATTGACTACGAAGGCAGTGACAGTCCGCTGCAGTTTGTAGGCATTGACGTGCCACAGCTCATGAAACAGGAGGTTTACAAGCCAGAAGACAAGACAACCGTAGCATACGATTGCAACATCATTCCCGAAGCAAAGAAACAGACATCGGTAGAGATACCTTTCAATGCGAGTGTCACCGACATCTTCCGCAATGAATACGTCTCCCCTCGCCCACAGAGCACCTCGCTTGAGATTCCTATTCAGGGCATCGGCGAGTGGTGCCATCCTAAGTTCACCGTTGACATCAACGACTCTACCTTCCGCGCAAAGGCAGTTGGAAATAAGTTCACGGCAAAGAACCTCACCTTTGCTACACCACAGGAGGGCAAGAACATTCTCTTCGCATCACTTTGGGACAACTACCCTAACGAGGTCAGCGTACCATTGAAGAAAGCAGCGAATGCTTCTGCAGCGGTAATGCTCCTCGCCGGCAGCACAAACCACATGCAGATGTCAATGGAGAACGCCCGCATCGTAGCGGAATACACCGACGGCACGACGGACACACTGACTCTTGTGCCACCATACAACTACTGCCCTATCGAGCAGGACTACTTCATTGACGGCAAGGCATTCAGCGCTCCAGGTCCACGCCC
>JAGHTW010000161.1 GCA_018065145.1 Candidatus Prevotella equi | reverse complement strand
GTACAATTCAACAAAACAGACTTGCTCAAGTTCCGCAACTTTGGTAAGAAGTCACTCACAGAGCTTGACGACTTGCTTGAGAGCTTGAACCTTTCGTTCGGAACTGATATTTCAAAGTATAAATTGGACAAAGACTAATTAAACAATGAGACACAATAAGAAATTCAATCACCTTGGTCGCAAGCATTCTCATCGTGCTGCAATGTTGTCAAATATGGCAACATCTCTCATCATGCACAAGAGAATCACAACTACGCTTCCAAAGGCAAAGGCTCTCCGTGTTTATGTTGAGCCACTGATTACAAAGTCAAAGGAGGACACTACTGCTTCTCGTCGTGTTGTATTCAGCTACCTCCAGAATAAATATGCTATCACTGAGCTCTTCGGTACAGTTGCAAGCAAGGTTGCTAACCGCCCAGGTGGTTACACTCGTATTGTAAAGCTTGGTAAGCGTGCAAATGACGATGCTGATATGGCTTTCATCGAGCTTGTTGACTTCGATGAGAACATGGCAAAGACAGAGGCTAAGAAGACTCGTACTCGTCGTTCACGCAAGGCTGCTCCAAAGGCAGAGGCTCCAGTTGCAGAGACTGAAGCTCCAGCAGAAGCACCAGCTGAAACACCAGCAGAGTAATTATTGCCAAATATATAACTCTGAGACCGTGTACATTCCATGTATGCGGTCTTTTTTTTGCTTTTATATTGCTTATTTATTGCCTTTATATTGCTTTTTGTATAGGCTTTTTATGTTTTTTCATTAAAACTCGTTATTCTTTCCCCAAAAGACTTTTTTATTTCAATATTTATTCATAAGTTTGTTGCAAAATTAGAAAATACATTTGCATTTTTCGTTATTATGTCGATAATATAATCATCTTATGAATAAGCTATTTCTAACTAAATTGACAATTCTTGCAAATCTGGCTTTGTCATTATTCCCTCTTTCAGCCAATGCGCAGACACAGTTGACTGATGCAGATTTGACAGGAACCTACAAGTACGCTACAACATCTGTGAAACCATACGGTATTCACGACCCTTCCGTAGTGTTTGATCCAAAATCAGGACAATTTTACGTTTATGGCTCACATTATGCTGGAGCCAAGACAACAAATTTCCGTTCATGGACAGGTGTTTCAAACTATTATTATGGAGGAATTACCTTTAACGACGCATACAAAGCATTCCTTTCAAACCCAGAAAGAACTGTAAAACGCTGTCTTCCAGGTAGTACCACAGAAGAAGAGGTTAAATTCCCATCATGTGATGCAGGTGCATTTGCATCAATATATAGTGCGTCAGGAAAAGCCGAGTGGGTTAAAGGATGCCAGTGGGCTCCAGACATCGTCTATAACCCAGTAATGAACAAATGGTGCTATTATCTCAGTATAAATGGTGACAATTGGGCATCAGTCATAGTTCTTATGACAAGCGATAGCCCAGAAGGTCCATTCAAGTATCAAGGTCCTGTTGTTTTTGGCGGATTCAGTAATAGAAGCTATACAGTAGGTACAACATCAAAGAAAGTCAACTATAAAGATACAGACCTTGAGATAGTTCTTGGCACACTCTCTTCAATACCAGGAAGATATACATCTTTCCCAAACAATAAGCAATGGGGTGATTTTTGGCCAAACTGTATCGATCCATGCGTGTTCTTTGATGAAGAAGGCGAGATGTGGATGAGTTATGGTTCTTGGTCAGGCGGTATATGGATGCTCAAACTTGACAAGAATACAGGTCTTCGCGATTATACTACAACATACTCAGGCACATCAAATAGCATCACAACCCAGCAGAAATCAGATGCATATTTCGGTAAGCTTATTGCTGGTGGTGCATACGTTAGTGGTGAAGGCTCTTATATTCAACACATTGGCAATTATTACTATCTCTTCATGAGCTATGGCTTCTTCTCTCCTGATGGAGGATATGAAATGCGTATTTTCCGTTCCGAGAAACCTACAGGTCCATACGTTGATGCCTCAGGAAATGATGCAATTAACACAACATACCAGATGAATTACGGCCCAAGATCTGCTACAAACAAAGGAATGAGAATCTTTGGAGCATATAGCGGATGGGGAACGCAGACACTTGGCGAATGCGCTCATGGTCACAACTCTGCATGTCAGGACGATAAAGGACGCACATTCCTTGTGTGTCATTCCAAGTTTGTTGATAATGAGACAAAGAACAATGCAGCACATTCCATGCGAGTTCACCAGTTGTTCTTGAATAAGTACGGATGGCTCGTAGCTGCGCCGTTCGTGTTCAATGGCGAGACTACTACAGATGAGACAATTGCAACAACTCAGCCATTCTCTGCAAAAGACATCGAAGGCGACTACCACTTCCTTCTCCATCCTTACAAGATGGATTATGCCAAATATGCCACATCTACAGAAAAGACCATCCACCTTTCTGCAGACGGAAAGATCTCAGGCGATTATACAGGAACTTGGGCATATACAGACGAAGGCGCTTCATACATAAAGCTCACAATCGGCGGTGTAACATATCATGGAGTAGTAACAGAGCAAACCATTCAAGGCTCAAATGCCAGCTACGGCAATACGTCAAGCACAGCTAAGGCATTGTGCTTCAGTGCTGTGTGCAACACAAATGGCGCATCCAACTGTGGAGTGCAGGTTTGGGGCTACAAGATGCAGCCACAGTATGCCATTGCATATAACTATTCAAACCTCAAATCATCCGTCCTTAAAGTGACAAATGTCTCAAGCGTCTCAAAGAACGTGCAGCTCTATGATGATACAGAAGAAAACACCATCCTTTCATGGGAATCATCAAATCCTGACGTCATTACTAATACAGGAAAGTACAACCCTCAGGGAGAGACAGTAGAACTCACGCTTACAGCAAAGCTTGAAAGCGGAAACTATTACTGGACTCACGATTATTCTTCACGAGCTCTTGCAGGAAAAGCTATTGAAGGTGACCAGACTACAGGACTTGTAGCATATTACAACTTCGATCAGAAGCCTTCTGTTAACTTCTATGATGACACTCAGAGAATTACATACGGACGTTCCGGTACTGCAGGCACAGCACCGACACTTGGCAGCGACTATGAACGCTTTGGCAATGTCGTCCATCAGTATTTCGGAGCACAAGGAACAAACAGCTACTCACGCATGCCAAACCCTCTTGCAGGCAATGAAAATCTCGAAGGCTTCTCCGTTAGCCTCTGGGTGAAGAGAAACGACTCCAACCAATACGACGCCCTTTGGAGTTTCTTCAATGGTATCTCATCTTCTGCCAAAGGCGCACGCCTCTTCCTGACAGGCAATAGCTATATAGGCTTTAACGACGATGCCGGCAATTGGTTCGATGTTAATCATCCTGATACAAAGACCGTTAACAGCATCAAGGTAGGGGAGTGGCACCTTGTGACATTCACATATTCTAAGGAGAATGGCTACATGCTATATGTTGACGGTTCAAAGTACTTCAGCATTAACCTCATGTATAAAGGCAGCGCAGCAACTGCCGCAGACTTCGACAAAGACCTTGTGCTTAACTTTGTGAAATCAGCAGAATACTTCTACCTTGGACTCGGTTCTTTCTGGGGATCAGCAGATTGCTATTTTGACGATCTTATGATTTACAATCGCGAGCTTACATCAGAAGACGTTAAGGGACTCTCCATACTCCTTAATCAGGTAAATCAGTTCGATGATCCGACAGCAATCGAAATGATCACAATCGATGAAGCCATCCCAGCTTCCAAGCGCGGCATTTACGACCTCCAAGGCCGCAAGATAGCTAACCCAAGCAAGGGGCTTTATATCATTAACGGAAAGAAACAGTACGTTAAATAAAGCGAGCAGAGTACTGCCGTACTTGCGAGGAAAGTACAGTTGTCCTTGCGAGGAAAGTACGCGTGTCCTTTCGGGGAAAGGATGCGCGTACTTTCTTCATAAAGGTACGTGTTCTTTCGGGGAAAGGATACTGCTTCTTACGGAGGTAGAAAAATTCTTCTTCCGAGGGAAGAAAAAATCTTCTTGCGAGCAATGCTCACCAGACTTTGCAAAATACAGATAAGATAACTTGCGGAAAGCTGATTTTGAATAATACTATTTTTGCAAAACCTTGACTTTTGTGAGTTAATTTTTAGCTTTTTTAGCACAAAATAGGTGTTACTAATGTTAAAATTAACCTTTCTTGTAATTCTTTTAAGATTTTTTTTGTTTATGTTGCAGAAAATGCGTTCCTTTGCAATAGAAAGTGAAAGCCCGTAGTGGTGATTTGGCCAAATGTTGCCGCGAAAGACTTAATTTTCTTAAGAATTGAAGATATATTTATCTAATTTTTTACTAAAACCGAGTTTATTAACACAGTAGAAGAGACAAACAAATCTATTCTAATAATATGTTGTATAATTTTCAGAGGAAAAAACTATGTAGTCACCTCCTGGTGGGAGGCGCACTGCTTGTTGCAGGTCTGGGAATGTATTCTTGTCAGCCAGATTACGACTTAGGTGAAAAACAGCCTTCAGGACTGGACAACATCTATGGCTATATGCAGGACAAGGGTAATTTCAAGAATTACTTGCGACTTATTGATGACCTCGGCCAGGCAGAGATTCTCTCTAAGACCGGTAGTAAAACAATGTTCATCGCTGACGATGATGCATTTGCAAAGTTCTATGCATCAAACGAATGGGGTGTAAAGAGCTATGAGCAGCTCAGTCCTGCTCAGAAGAAGCTCCTTCTCAATTCGTCAATGATCGACAACCCTTATTCCACAAGTATGCTCTCATCAGCTGCTGGTGCGGATTTGAGCCCAGAACCGCTCAAGGGTGAAGTTCTCCGTCGCGCGTCATCACAGACACTTTACGATTCAATCACAGCAGTAAGATCAAAAAGCCCAGAGGCAGACGCAATTCTCCCTCACAATGCTCGTTTCGATGGCATCCGTTCTTACAACGACTCCATCGTGCTCTTCTTTGACGATGTGCAGGCAAACCCAATGATTCACTTCACAGGAAAGTTCGTCACTACAAACAAGCTTGAAACTCGAGATATCGACTTCATCTACAATCAAATGTCAGATACCGTAAATAACTTCAAGACTGACGACGTTTATGTGAACAATGCGCGCGTGATCGATGCCAACATCTTCTGTAAGAACGGTTTCATCCATCAGGTAGATCAGGTTATCATGCCACTCGACAACATGGCAGAGATCATCCGCAAGAATCCAGAGATGTCCACCTACAATAAAATCCTCGAGCGCTTTGCTGCCCCTGACTCAACAAAGGCGCTCACAGACCGCTACAATGTAAGCCGTGGCAAAAATGTTAATTGGGTATATAACAAGCGCTTCTTCTCTGACCGTTCTGTAGGTTCTACAAGCACACAAGACAAGCCTTACGAAAAGGATAAGGATGAAGCAGCATTCGATGCATCACTCAAGTTCGACCCAGGATGGAACGGCTACGTTTCTGCTGCGTTCAACGACCGTGACGCTATGATGGAGGATATGGCTGTTATGCTTGTTCCTACTGACGAGGCGTTTGACACATGGTGGAAGGGAGAAGGAGAAGTAATCAAGAATTTCTACAAGGAAATTGATTCTGTTCCAAATGCAGTGTTCGACGATCTCATCAACGTAGGTCAGCTTTCATCACTCGTCAACTCTGTTCCATCTCGTTTCAATACAGATGTCCTTGACGATGCTAACGAGGTTATGGGTCTCGAAACAAGTAAGATTAAAAAAGTATATCTTGGATGTAACGGTCTTGTTTACCTCACAAACTACTTATATGCTCCAAAGGCTTATTCGTCTGTCCTCTTCCCTGCGATTATCGACACAGAGAAGTTCAGCGTTATTTCAAATGCCATCGATCAGTTGAACTACGATAAGTACCTCAACTCAATGGTATCTCGCTACATCTTCCTTCTTCCAACAAACAACGGTCTCCTCTCATACGTTGACCCTGTTTCTTACGGACAGACAACTTCACAGCTCTGGGAGTTCTACCTCGACCTTTCAAAGGGTAAGGCACAGCAGCTCTGCGCAAAAGTTTACGACTGTGAGTTCGTAGATGGCAAGTGGGTTAAGATTGAGGGCGGTACTCCAAAGACTGTGACAGGTGGTGCAAACTCTGGTCAGATCAAGAACCGTATCGAGAACCTCCTCGACAACATCATCGTTGTTGAGCCATACCAGGAAGGCAAGAAGTACTACCGCACAAAGGCTCGCACATTCGTTAAGGTAGAAAAGGGTGCTGACGGTAAGTTCTATGCAAGCGGTTCTATGCAGGACACAAAGCAGGCTCCGCTTGAGGAAATCGAGTCATACCCTCATCTGAAGAACGGTATTACAGTCGTTCTTGATGGTGTCGTAATGGGTACAAACATGTCTGTATCTCGCACTCTTGCAACTCATGAGGTGAACGGTGAATTCCCATTCTCAGACTTCTACGAGATCATGCAGGCTTGCGGCGCGCTTTCTACTACAAACTCAAAGGATGGCTGGCAAGCAGGTGAGCAGGAACTTGGTTATGGTAACTTGTTCAACATCAAGGCAAAGGGCGCAATTGGTAATGAAGGCTCATCTACCTCAAAGGCTACTTACCTCCTGAACAACTTCAACTATACAATCTACGCTCCTACTAACGAAGCTATGCAGAAGGCATACGCAGCAGGTCTTCCAACTCTTGAGGATCTCTACGAGGCAGAAGCACAGGATGAAGCAAACGACATCGCTCCAGAAGATACTGCCAGCGCAGCAGGCAAGATCAAGGAAGCTATGCTTGACTTCGTTAAGTACCACATTCAGGATAACTCAGTATTCGTAGATAAAGGCTTTGTTTCACAGGACTACACATCTGGTAAGACAGAGCTCCTCCTTTCTGTAGATGTCGCTGAGAATGTTAAACCAGAAGATTTCGAGAAGTACAACTATGATCCAAGCCGTGTAACAGACAATGGCGATGGCACATACAACCTCTTCTACTATCCAGGTACATTCACTCCAGGTCGTCCATACAAGCTCACTGTTAAGGTGGCACCGGACGGCAGCAGCATGACAGTTACAGACTGCCGCAATGGTTATGACAAGGATCAGAACTACCTCGGCGGTAACACTGCAAATGTCATCATGAAGGAAGGCATGTACAACATCATGGCAGCAGAGTACTGGTACTCATCATCTTCTAAGGTATCACAGCCATGGACTGTATCTCTCAACAACATGTCATCTGTTGTTATCCACGGAATTGACTCTCCACTCATCTATTCAGATGGTAAGCACCTCGATTCTAACGGTAACCCAGCTCCATCACAGTTCATCTACACTTACAAGCCACTCTATAAAGGAAATTAATAATCATTATCATGAAAAAAATATTTTCAATCCTAATGCTGTTGGCTTGCTTCTGTATTAGTGCAAATGCGCAAGTCAAGGCGGGCGATATCATCAGTGGTCAGGTCTGGGACGATTTTGATCCGTTGATGATGTGTAATGTTGTCGAAATTGACAACAACAACCGTATCGTTGCCCATGGAGTTACTGATATCAATGGTAACTTCTCTTTCAAGATTGTCAGCCCTAAGGACAAGATTCGTATCACATACGTAGGTTGTCAGCCAATGACACTTCCTATCACAAAGAAGGCATTCGGCCGCATTGTCCTCAAGAGCAGTACTGCCCTCCAGGAAGTAACTGTAAAGGCTGTCCGCAAAACTCAGAGTACAGGTCTTTCCATTCCTGTAACCGAAATGTCTGTAGCAAGTCAGACTATCGACATGAAGGAGTTTGAAGGTCTCGGTGTGACATCTGTCGATGAAGCCCTCCAGGGTCGTATCGCAGGTCTTGATATCGTGTCAAACTCTGGTAACCTCGGTGCAGGTACAACAATGCGTCTCCGTGGTGTTTCTACCATCAACGGTAACCAGAACCCACTCGTTGTTGTAAACGGTAACATTCTTTCAAACAACGACTTGTCTGAGACATTCGACTACTCAAACGCAAACGAAGAGCGTTTCGCCGAACTCCTCAATGTAAACCCTGAGGATATCGAGTCCATCACAGTTCTCAAGGATGCTGCAGCCTGCGCAATCTGGGGTTCTCGTGGTGCTAACGGTGTAATCGAAATCAAGACAAAGCGTGGTGCTAAGGGTAAGACAAAGGTTACTTATTCTCTCCGTCTCACAGGCTCTTGGCAGCCAAGTGGCTATAAGCTCCTCAACGGTGACGACTACACAATGTTCATGAAGGAAGCTTACTTCAACCCACAGCAGAAGTCTATCTACTCAGACAACAGCCGTCCAGAATATATTCCTGAAATCGCTTACAATAAGGAGTGGTCAGAATATAATATGTATAACGACAACACAGACTGGGTAAAGGCTGTTCAGCAGTTTGGTCTCAATCAGCAGCACTATGTTTCTCTCGAAGGTGGTGGTGAGAAGGCTAAGTTCCGTATCTCTGGTGGTTACGACCACGCTACAGGTACAATCATCAAGCAGTACCTCGATCGTTTCACTACTCGTGTGAACCTCGACTACTTTGTCAGCGACCGTATCACAGTTCAGACAAACTTCGACTTCACTTACACTAAGAACGACCGTAACAACACTCAGTCAGCTCTCGGTACAGCTCAGAGAAAGATGCCTAACCTCTCAATCTATCGTGAGGATGAGTTTGGCAACGACCTCGACGAGTACTACACAATGAACCGCTTCATCACAGCAGAGACTGGTGTTTACTCAGCACAGAGAGTATATCTCAGCGACCAGTACGGTTTGGTTAACCCAATTGCCCTTGCTCACAACTCTCGTCAGCAGGAGCGCAACGTGGCTCTCTCTCCAGAATTCATTCTTGCATACGATATCCTCGGCACTCAGGCAGAGCAGACTCGTCTCAAGTATGAAGGTCAGATCAAGTTCGATATCTCTTCAAACGATAACGACTCTTTCATCCCAGGATGGCTCTCTTCTACAAACCAGTTTACAGCGCCAAGTACTACTGACGTAGGTTACAATGCTTCTTCTTCTAATAACTATAAGAGCCATACACTCTCAACTCGTCACACCCTCACACTCTCTCCATACTTTGGCGAGGATCACAAGCTCAATCTGTTAGGCCGTTACGAGTTCTCTTCTGGTAATTCTTCTACTCAGAACTCTGGTACTTATATGGTTCCTACAACAAATGATATTACTCTTCCTCTTGGTGGCGGTAAGATCAAAGGATTTGATACAGGAGCTGGTGAATGGAAGCGTCAGCACCTTTCTTTCCAGGGCCACTACTCTTACAAGGGTAAGTACAACCTCACAGCAACTCTCCGTGGTGACTGTTCTACAGCCTTCGGTCCTTCACGCCGCTGGGGTTGGTTCCCAGGTGTATCTGCTCGTTGGAACATCAGCGACGAACCATTCATGGAACAGGTTAAGTGGCTCAACATGCTCTCTATCCGTCCATCTTGGGGTATCGTAGGTAATGCGCCAGGTCAAGAAGGCCTCTTCCGTTCTACTTACAGCACTGTTGGAACATACATGGGACAGACAGCAATCATTCCTAACAACATCCGTCTTGCAGACCTCCGTTGGGAGAAGAAGGAGTCATTCCAGGTAGGTTTCGACTTCGGAATCTTCGATAAGATCACAGGTAACGTAGATGTTTATACCGGTACAACTCGTGACCTTCTCAACAGCCGATTTGCAATTCCTTCATCTTCTGGTTTCCCTTCACTTTCTTACTACAATGGTGGTTCTATGCGTAACCAGGGTTGGGAGTTCAACATCAATGGTAACAAAATCATTCAGGCTGGCAAATTCTCTATCGACTTCAACGTGACATTCTCTAACAACCGCAACAAGATTCTCTCTATGGAAGAGTCTGTTCTTGAGAACATGAACGGTGAGTTCGGTTACAGAAATGAGCAGTACATGGCACGCGTTCAGATCAACAACCCTCTTTCTGCTATCTATGGTTTCCGCTATAAGGGTGTTTACCAGTACTCAGACTACTCAGAAGTTGAGGTTCCTGGCGTAAGCGGTCCTAATGCTCCAGTAGCTCGCACAGCTGAGGGTGACGTAATCTACGACTCTCGTGGCGCTGCTAAGAAGATGTATTTCGACTACGCTGGTAAGAACTACACATTCACTGGTGGTGATGCTATGTACGAGGATGTGAACCACGATGGTCAGATTAACGAGCTTGATATCGTTTACCTCGGTTCTTCACTTCCAAAGATCACTGGTGGTTTCGGTGCTAAGTTCAACTATGGCGCATGGCAGCTCAACCTCCAGTTCAACTTCCGTGCAGGCATGAAGTGCGTGAACGCTGCTCGTATGGCACTTGAGAACATGGCAACAAACAACAACCAGTCTGTTGCTGTCAACTGGCGCTGGCACAACGAGGGTGACATCACTATGATCCCACGTGCAGCAACTAACGTGACAGGTTTCACAACATACAACTATCTTGGTTCTGACCGCTTCGTTGAAGACTGCTCATTCCTCCGTCTCAACTATGCAAACCTCTCTTACACATTCGACAAGAAGCTCTTGAAGAATTGGGGACTCCAGGGCCTCCGTGCTAACCTCACTTTGAACAACTTGTTCTGTTTGACTAAGTACTCTGGTGTTGACCCTGAAGGTCCTGCAGCAGGTTATGGTCCAGCAACAGATACAAGCCAGACTCCACGTTCTCGTTCATTCACTCTTGGTATTAACGTTTCATTCTAATCAAGGATAAAAAGTCATGAAAAGTATTAAAAATATAATAATGTCTGCGGCGATCTTTGCTGCAGCAGGTTTTGGCTTCACTTCCTGCGATATCGACTTGCTTCCTCTCAACCAGGTAGTTCTCGAGAACTTCTGGACGAATAAGGATGACGTTGAGAGTGTGGTTGCCTCTTGCTATACTGCAATGCAGAGTGAGGAATATATTAAGGATATGATTGTCTGGGGTGAGACTCGTTCCGACAATGTTGTTGCCGGCACACGAATCGGTGAAGACTCAGATTTGAAGTATCTCATGCAGGGTACCATTAAAACTACAAGCAGGTATTGCGACTGGAAAGCAATGTATGTTGTCATCAACCGTTGCAACACTGTTCTTGAGTATGCTCCAATGGTGGCAGAAAAGGACCCTAACTATACAGACTCAGATTTGAAGATTAACATTGCAGAATGTAAGTTCTTGCGTGCTGTATCTTACTTCACACTCATCAAGACATTCAAGGATGTGCCTTTCACATTCAAGGCTTCTATCGATGACTCTCAGGACTATACTCTTCCTCAGACTAAGTTCGAGGCGATTCTTGATGCGCTCATCGCCGACATCGAAAGCTGCAAGGACTATGCTCCTCGCCGTTACTCTCTCGATGATACAGAGAAGAACACTGGCCGTGTTACACGTGCTGCTATGTATGCTCTTCTTTCTGAGCTCTACCTCTGGCGTGGTGCTGATGTAAATCTCACACCTGCACAGCAGAATGAGTATTACAAGAAGTGTGTTGAATGTGCTGACTTTGTAATCGACTATAAGATCGCTCAGTATGATAATGGCGATTATGCTACAGACCTTCGTCCTGTAGTTGACAAGGAAGTTTACAATGAGTATGGTTATCCTCTTCTTGCTGAGGAAAGAACTGTAGGTACTAACAGTAAAGGTCCTGAGGCTACTAACGCCATCTTCGGTGAGGGTGCTTCTTTCGAGACTATCTTTGAAATTGGTTTCCATTTCCGTGGCCAGAATACTGGTAATGGAGCAGTTGAAACACTTTACGGCACAAGCTCCGACCGTAACTTTGTTAAGGCAAGCGATAAGCTTATGGAAAATGTTCCTGCTACAGGTGCAACTTACTCTGACAACTATCTCTTCACAGTTCCTTGCGACTACCGTTCTCTTGCTTCATACTACTATGACGCAACAAACGGCCCTGCACAGATTTACAAGTATGTTGTTCAGGAAAATAGATCTGGTTCAACTCCAGAAAATGGTTCCGTGGGCTCTAAGTTCACTCCTGCAACTAAGGGACAGAACTATACAAGCTCACATTCTCCAAACTGGATCATCTACCGTCTCACAGAAGTAATGCTCTTCCGTGCTGAGGCAGAAATCGAGATGGCATACAATCTTGGCGGTGCTACTCCTGAAGAAGAAACTCCAGCTGATTCTACCGCAGCTCCATCAAAGGGACGCAGAGCTTCTATCGCAGTTGACGGCTCTTCACTCAACACTCCAGAGGAATTGTTGAACGATGCGTTCAAGATTATCTCTGCTGTATTCCGCCGTTCAAACCCAATCTTGAAGACTGCTTCTAACTTTGCTCCAGGTCAGCCTTCTGAGCGTGATACATACCGCACTCTTCTTCTCAATGAGCGCAGACGCGAGCTCCTCTTCGAAGGCAAGCGTTACTATGACCTCGTGCGTCATTCACGCCGTATCGGTAACACTAACGACTTCCGTCGTGCTCTCAGCAACCACTTCAGAGAGGCAGGTGCTGCCGTTTCAATCAAGATGGCTCAGATGGACTTCATGTATATGCCAGTATTTAGAAAGGAAATGAAGGTTAATCCAAACCTCGTTCAGAATTCTTGCTACTTGGATGAATCTGAAAATCTCAAAAACTAACGCTTTATGAAAATATTGAAATTTAAGTTTTTGGCAGCAGTACTGTTCGTAATCTCTGCCATCCAGGTCGGCTTCGTGAGCTGTTCTGATGATCCTGGCGTAGAAAATTACTATACAGCATCTAAGGAATACGCAGCTGACTTCTTGAGAAATCGTGACCAGTTCTCGGATTATCTCACTATTCTTCAGCGTGCCACAGGTGAGCGCGGCGACCTTCGCCTTGTTGACCTCCTCGGTACTTACGGTTCATATACTGTCTTTGCACCAACTAATGATGCAATTGCCAAGTATTTGAAGGGAATTGGCAAGAATTCTATTGATGAGCTCTCTAAGGAAGACTGTGACACAATCGCTCTCAACTCTATCATTGAGTTGGCATACTTCACTACAGACTGCAGCGACGGCCAGTATAGCAAGTCAAACATGCTCGAGCATGTAATGAGCGTTCAATCAAAGGCTGAATGGAGCGAGGCTAAGCAGGACTCTGTTCTTGCTATGTACATCAACCGTACAGCCCTTATCCAGCATGCTGACGACTCTGTAAGCAATGGTGTTGTTCACACTATGGCTTCTGTTGTAAACTCAAGCAACAACCTCGTCGGCACATCACTTATTGAAGACTCTCTCTGTACTTACTATGCAGAAGCTTTCCAAAAAACTGGCTGGCTTGACTCTCTTCAGAACTATGTTGACGATACTTACAAGTGGGCTACTGACCAGGATCGTATCGACTCTTGTACTTGGACAAACAACAAGCTTTGTATCCACACTGCAGCTGAGTACGATAACGTTGCTTATCCTGAGAAGCGCTACTTCAACTACACTGTGTTCATGTGTCCTGACACAATCCTCCAACAGAAATATAATATTCATGGTGTCGATGACCTTTATAACTTGGCAAAGGAACTTTATCAGCCTGTATATGATGATCCAGAGGATATTGCTGCAAATGAAGGTAATAATGCAAAAATATATACCAACCCAAGAAACTATCTCAACCGTTTCATTGCTTACCATATTCTCAATCGCTGGGGTGAGTACTACACTTTGACTTACAACGATAACTTTAAGCTTCCTTATAACTTCCGCCGAAACAAGAAGGATATCGCTGACTGGTATGAGACTATGATGCCTCATTCTCTCATGAAGTTCTCTTTCCCTTCTGGTTCACAGGCTGGTCTTTACATCAACCGTCGTGGTGTTCAGTCTCGTGCTGATGCTCGTGGTATGTTCGTTCGCGGTGCTAAGATCACTCCTCCTAAGCAGATGATTCTTAAGGAAGGTCAGCAGCAGACAGCTGTCAATGGTATCTACCATCATATTGACGATGTTGTTGCATACGACAAGCAGACTCAGGAAGTTGTTATGGACGAATGTATCCGTTTCGACTGTACAACTCTTTCTCCAGACTTCATGACTAAGCTCACTGACGGTGAAACTGCTCGTGGTCACTCTGCTATCAACCCAGGTGGTGATAACAACCGCTACGGTAAGGGTGGTCAGGGTACTAACGCTTTGACAAATTCTGACCATGGTGTCGGCTTCAAGTCTGGCTACACTCGTAACTTCACATTCAAGCCTACTACTCACATCCACGTTCGTGGCCGTGTGCTCAACTATTGGTCTTACGAGGCAGATGAGCTTACTGTAAAGGGTAAGTATGATGTTGTCATCAAGCTCCCTCCAGTGCCAGCAGGTACATACGAGATCCGTATGATGACTTGTACAGGTTTCGAGTCTCGTGGTATCGTACAGGCATACATCGATGATATTCCACAGGGCATCCCATTCGATATGCGTCCAGGTGGCGGCACTTTGTTCGGCAACGGTGAAAAGCTGGATCAGAATAAGTTTGGCAACGATGAAGAAGCTATCGCTGCATGGGATAAGTCAATCCACAATCTTGGCTGGATGCAGGGTCCTAAGTTCTACATGCCAGGTAACAGATCTTCTTCTGACTACACTGCAGCTTCAATGCGTGACCTTCCAAATACAATCCGTAAGGTTCTCGGTACCTTCACTACTACTGGTAAGGAAGATCACTACTTGCGCATGCAGCAGAAGATGGATTCTGAAGACAATGAGATGAACTTCGACTTCATCGAGCTTTGTCCAAGCTCTGTTTACAACAACGAATACTTCGCAGAGGAGCCTTGGTAAAATAATAACAAAAATGAATCTCTCGCCCCTCCTGAGGGGGTGGGCGAGGGGTTCTCACAATAAAGAAATAAATATATGAACAACATAAAAAACACATTCCGTGCAGGGTTTGTTTTGGCAGCAGGTGTAGTTGCCTTGTACTCATGTACCGACACATGGAATGATCACTACGATGCTGAGGCTGTGCTCAAGTATGATGGCACAACTATGCAGGCAATCGAGGAGAATGCTTCCGACTTTGCTAAGGTGATCAAGGCATACGGCTATGAGCGCGAACTCTCTTCAGATAACACATATACTGTTTGGGCACCTGCAAACGGTTCATTCGATGTGAATGACTATCTTAAGGACGGAAAAGCTATAGCAGATTCTGCTGAAACTGTAAAGTGGTTCATCAAGAATCACGTTGCACGCTATGCACACTCTTTCAACAGCACAGACCAGAAGATCAGCCTTATGAATGAGAAGGTTGCTCAAATGACTGCTGATGGCAAGTTCGGTCTTGTGAACATTACAAAGAGCAACATCTCTTGTAAGAATGGTGTGCTTCACCTGATTGAAAGCGCTGCTCCATACAACTACAACTTGTTTGAGCTTATCTCAAAGCAGTATCATGACGATGCTACTGATGGCAAGGACACTATTCCTTCTCTCTACCGCTTCCTTTATGATCCAACTGTCAACAAGGACTCACTTATTGAGGAAAAGTCTGTAAGCCGTGGCGTGGATGAGAATGGTGATAAGATCTGGGTGGATTCTTTCGTTCTCCGCAACAACACTGTGCTTAAGCAGGTGGATGCTAAGATTTACGAGGAGGACTCAAGCTACATCGCTATCCTTCCTTCTGTAAAGGCTTGGTCTGAGCGTTACGAGCTTGCAAAGAATCTTCTTGTATTCAACCCAAGCGAGGATGCAGCAGTTGAAGGTACTTGTGACTCTCTCCAGCGTCACTATGCAAACCGCTTTGCAATGACTGACCTTTTCTACAACAAGAACGCTAACGAGCATTGGAAGGACTCTTTGAAGTCAACTAACTACGAAAAGCGTACTTGGTATGAGAATGTTTACTATAGCAAGGAGCCTTACAACATGCCAGAGGATAAGGAAATCAATGATATCCTTTCTAAGTGCGGCGATGCTTTTGCATGCTCTAACGGTGAAGCATACATGGTTGATGAGTATCCAATGAGCTACTATGAGCAGTTCTTCAAGAGAATCAAGGTTAAGGGTAACAACGATGCTGTTGATATGACTATCGATTCTAAGGGTGATTACCTCTTCCTCAAGAACACATCAGTTAAGCCTGATGGTTCTATAAAACAGTTCAGAACTCCTAATGGTTCTATTCGTTTCATCACTACAGATGAGAATGACGATATTATTGAAGAAACTACTAAGGAATATAGCTACATTGACATTGAGCCAGCTACAACTTCTTCAAACCCTCAGGTAGGTTTCAAGATTAAGAACACTCTTTCTGGTACATACGATATGTTCCTCGTGATGTGTCCAATCTGGCTGAACAACATTTCAGCAGATGAGCTTGATGCTCGTGGCTACCGTTTCTATGTTAACGTTTACGAAAGAGCTAACGAGGGTAAGACAATCGGTGAATACCCAACTTCTGGCGTTCGTCTCCAGAATCCTTTGAGCGGTGACAACTATTTCACAACAGAGGGATTGAGAATGGATACTGACGGTCACATGGCTGTAACTGATACTCTCTATTTGGGCGAATATACATTCAAGAATGCATATTACGGACGTAACAACGAGGGTGTAATTCTCCAGCTCCAGAGCCAGATTACTACTCGTCTCAATAGTCAGTATTCACGTGAGATGCTTGTTAGCAGCATCATCTTGAAGCCACACGATGACAACCACCCAGTTGTTATTGTTAAGCCTGAGGATGCTGAACCAGCAGAGGCTATCATGAGAAAAGCAAAACAGGTTAAAATTATTAATAAGGAAAATTAATTATGCAGCACTTCAATAAATTCGGAATCGCAGCACTGATGTTCTTCCTTGGAACAGCTCTCCCAGTCGTTGCACAGGATGAAGCACAGGACGAAGAAGCAACAGAAGAGGTGGCTGCTAAGCCTGTCAAGAAGGCTAAAGAGATGAAGAAATACCCTACTGTTGAGGTTAAGGGTAAAGTAGTCGATGCAGCTACAGGCGAACCGCTTCCTGGTGCTCAGATCCAGGCATATAATAATATGTATTATACAGCAATGGCTGACGAGAACGGTGAGTTCACTATCAACGTTCCTAAGTTTGTCACTGCTCTCTCAGTTAAGCTTGAAGGTTACAACCTCAATAACGTTTCTATCAATGGACGTACAAGCGGTGTGGATGTTAGACTCCAGTCTGGTCTTCTTCTTCCAGACTACAAGGTAGCTTCTACAGCAACCAAGTCTGTCTCTACAGAGGGTTTCGCTAACACTCCTTCTCTTACTATTGATCAGGAAATCCAGAAGCGCCTCGGTGCTGATGTTCGCAGCATCCAGCGTTCTGCAAATCCTGCTCAGGGTATGTCTATGTTCATCAATGGTTTGAACTCTCTCAACTCTAATGCTCAGCCTCTCATCATCCTTGATGGTGTTGTGTATGATCAGATGTATGATGCTAACATGCTTCACACTGGTTATTTCAACAACCTTCTTCAGGCTATCAACGTTGAAGACATCGAGTCTGTAGAAGTTCTCAAGAATGGTACTGCAATCTATGGCGCTAAGGCTGCAAACGGTGTGATTGTCGTTAAGACTAAGCGTTGTCACTCTATGGCAACTCGCATCGACGTGAACCTCAGCACTGGCATTGAGTTCAAGCCTGGTACAATGAGCTTGATGGATGCAAATGAGTATCGCTCTTTCGCATCTCAGCTTTTGGCTACTGCGGATACTAAGCTTACTGAGTTCAAGTTCCTCAATACAGATCCAAACTACTATTATTATAATATGTATCATAATAATACTAATTGGAACGATGAGGTTAAGCGTGCAGCTATGAGCCAGAACTATGGCATCTCTATCCAGGGTGGTGATGACATTGCTCAGTATAACCTTTCTGTAGGCTACACTGATGCTAAGTCAACTCTCAAGCAGAATGATTTGCAGCGTTTCAATGTTCGATTCAACACTGATATCGTTTTGAACAAGTGGTTCACTACTCAGTTTGACGCAAGCTACACTAACGTTACTCGTGATCTTAGAAGTGACGGTTGGGAATCAGATATGAACCTTCAGGCTCTTGCTGCTCCATCAGCACTTGCTAATATCAAGGCTCCTTTCTTGACACCATACGACTTCTCAACAGACGGTAAGATTTCTTCTTACATCGCTGATGCTGATGACTACATGTATGAGGTTCTCGGTAATAGAGGTTCTATCGCTAACCCTGTGGCTATTCTCCACTATGGTGAGGCTAAGAACAAGAACTACTCTGACTGTACAATGATTGGCATCACTGTTGCTCCAAAGTGGGAGCCATCAAAGAACTTCTCTCTCGAAGAGCGTTTCTCTTACAACATGCAGAGCTTGGATGAAGCTTACTTTACTCCAATCGTCGGTATGCCTACATTCACTATTCCAGGAACAGAGTCTGAGACAAGAAACACTAAGAACTCTTTCTTCTCTAAGCACAATGCTTTGATGTCTGATACTCGTGCTGACTGGAAGGTGTTCCTCAATGGTCCTCATAAGCTGGATGTATTCGGTGGTGTTCGCTTCATGAATGACACTTACAACTCTTCTGGCCTTCTTGGTGATAACACTGGTAACGATAAGACTCCTAACAGTATGATGGGACAGACTTCTAAGAAGATTGAAGGCTCTAACCTCAACTGGAGATCTCTTTCTTACTATGCTAATGCTGACTATAACTACATGGAGAAGTATTATCTCACAGGTCAGGTTGCATTCGAGACTTCTTCTCGTTTCGGTAAGGATGTTGATGCTGGTCTCAAGATGTTTGGCGTAGCATGGGGCTTCTTCCCATCTATCCAGGGTGCTTGGGTTATCTCTAACGAGGATTGGTTCCCAGCAACTCGTGCTGTGAATATGTTGAAGGTTAATGCAGGTTTCGAGTCTGTTGGTAACGACGGTATCGACAATTCTGCTACTCTTACTTACCTCGCTTCAAGCATGTTGCTCGGTAACAGTACTTCTTCTATCGGTCTCGGTAACATTGGTAACACTTCTCTTCAGTGGGAAACAACAAATCGCTTCAACGCTGGTATCGAGGGTAACTTCTTCGATAATCGCTTGAATGTTCGATTCAACTATTTCCTCTCTAAGACTAACAACCTCGTTACTCTTGGCAATCTCGCTTATGTTGCTGGTCTCAACGACTACTATACTAACGACGGTTCTCTTAAGAACGAGGGTATGGACGGTGCATTCAATGCTAAGATCATCGACTCTAAGGACTTCAAGTTCGAACTTGGCGCAAGCGTAGGTCACTACAAGAATAAGCTCAAGTCACTCCCACAGGGACAGAAGTCTTTCGTGACAAACATGTATGGCGGTTCTATCCTCTCTGAGGTTGGTCGCAGCGCAGGTGTGTTCTACGGCTACAAGACTGACGGTGTTTACGCTACTTCTGAGGCAGCTGCTGCTGACGGCAAGTACATCGTAGATAATGCTAAGAATAAGATTTACTTCGGTGCTGGTGACATGAAGTTTGTTGATAAGGATGGCAATGGCGAGATTAACGATAACGACCGCTTTGTTATCGGTGACCCTAACCCAGACATCTATGGTAACATCAACCTTAACTTCCACTTCGGTGAGCACTGGGCTCTTGGCGCTAACTTCGCATACTCTCTCGGTAATGACATCTACAACTACCAGCGTTCTATCCTCGAAGGTGGTTCTAAGTTCATCAACCAGACAACTGCTGTTAACCGTCGCTGGTCTGCTGAAGGTATGATCACTGACGTTCCTAAGGCTACTTATAATGACCCAATGGGCAATGGCAGATTCTCTGACCGTTGGATTGAGGATGGTTCTTACCTCAAGCTTAAGAACATCACTCTCTCTTATAAGCTCCCAGTACAGAACGAGTATTTCCAGGGTATCACAATTTGGGCTGCTTGCAACAACCTCTTCACTATGACTAAGTATCTTGGTGTTGATCCTGAGGTTTCTTGCCGCAATGGTGTCCTCTATCAGGGTATCGATGCTGGTTACCTCTCATCAGGTCGCAGCCTTCACCTCGGTGTAAAGATTAACCTCTAAAACTCAAAAACTAAAGTTATGAAATTTAAATCAATCATAGCATGTGGTCTGCTCCTTCTTGGAGTTGGAGCAGCCACTACATCTTGCGAGGATATGTTCACTGCCGAGAATAAGCTCGTTACTACTGACCTCGCTCCAAAGGATACTCTCTACCAGGTGATGGGTATCGTTCAGCGCATGCAGAAGCTTGCTGACCGTACCGTTCTTCTTGGTGAGGTGCGTGCTGACCTTGTGGAAGTTGATCCTATTCATGCTTCAGCTGACATTCAGGAACTCGCAGCCAACAATGTATCTACAACTAATGCGTACAACCGTCCTGCTGACTACTATGCAGTAATCAACAACTGTAACATCTATCTTGCTCATGTTGATTCAATGCGCTATGGACAGGGTACTGACAGATATTTTGAGAAGGAAGTATGTGCAGTGAAGTGTTTCCGCGCATGGTGCTACCTTGAGCTTCTTAAGATCTATGGTGAAGTTCCATTCGTAACAGAGCCTGTTGTCACTTCAGATGCTGCAGAGGCAATCGTTGCTTCAGGAAAGAAGTCTGGAATGAATGAGATTCTTTCTTTCCTTATCAATGATCTCGCTAAGTATCCTTACATGGACGACAACAATGATCTTAGCCAGAGCTATGGTAACCAGAGTTATGCTGGTATAAGATACGATAAGATGTTCATCCCTGTTCGTGCTCTTCTCGGTGAGTTGTATCTCTGGCGCGGTTCTTACACTCAGAACCAGAGCGATTACATCAATGCAATCCGTATGTATCACAACTATTTCACTTTCACAAATGAGGAAGTGAGCACAGGCAACAGTGCTGCAATTTGGAATGATCGTAACTTCAACAGAGAAAATGCAAATGCTTACAATGATAATTTCAAATCTGCTAACGATTGCGCAGGCGTTCTTCCACTTGATACAACTACATATTTCGGAAATGTAACAGATCTTCGCGCAGTATTCAACTCACAGTATTCTAACGACTACTATCCTGCAGTTTCTCCATCTGAGCGTATCAAGAAGATATCTAAGTCTCAGGATTATTGCTTCTACTATTTCGACTCAGCTACTGGTAAAGGTCAGCCTATTCCAGGATCTCACAATGAGAATGATTATAAGGAGAAGATTCAGGAAGGTGACTTGCGCTTGTATGCTGTTTACAATACAGAGAGCAACTTCAAGGAGAGTCAGTACAATAGCAATGTTAGCCCTACAAAGACTTTCATCACTAAGTACACTTCTGGCAATAAGAGTATGAACAATGATGTTCACCAGAGCTACATACCTTATTTCAGAAATAACACTCTCTATCTCCACCTTGCTGAGGCTCTTAACCTCGCTGGTTTCCCAGAGACAGCATTCGCAATTCTCAAGTACGGTATGTCTTACTATACTTTGAAGGATTATGTTTCTGAGGATGAGTTCAACCGTCTTTGCGCTATACAGTCATACGGTTTCACTCGTCAGGAGAACCTTTATACTGGTGATATGCTTACTAAGACTACTGGTACATTTGTAATCTGGCCTTCTTCTACTTTCACAACTCAGGATGTTACTTCAAATTCTGCAAGAACATGGCAGGGTGGTAATGAAATCAGACATCGTCAGATTGGTATCCACGCATTTGGATGTGGTGATGTTGAGTACGATGACAAGTATGATGTGAATACTGAGGAAGTGAATAAGTTCATCAAGGATAACTTCACTCCTGCTGATACTATTGAGTTGGAACCTCTCAACCCAGGTTCTTCTGCAGAGGATTCTCTTCTGTATGAAGAAGGTCTGTTTATGAACGCAGTTATCAAGGCTGCTAACGAGGAACTTGCTAATCAGAAGGCTGCATATCTCTTGACACCAGAGCTTCGTGCTGTTCGTCAGGCTCATGTTGCTAACCTCATCCTTGAGGAAGAAGCTCTTGAGGGCATGTTTGAAGGACTTCGTTTCTATGACATCATGCGTTACCAGATGCAGAATGGCAAGGTTACAGGTACATCTGCAACTATCACAATGCCTGCATGCATTACTGACAAGTATGGTGATACACCTTCTATGACTGGTAAGCCTTGGTACCTCACATTGCCAAAGCGATAGTTATTGCAAGGTGTCCTAACCGATACACATATATTATATATAAGGAGCGTTCCATCATGGGACGCTCTTTTTTTTGTTTTTCTGCTTTTAATCAAGTTTAATCGTATTCTATTTCTTATAATATGCTCTAAATAAGAAAAATTAACAGAAATATTCTTTTTTTTAATTGAATCGCTTGCCATTTCGCGAAAAGTTCGTACCTTTGCACTCGCTTTCGGGAAGCAGCCGGGGTGATGACCCTGGCGAGGGGCTTATGCGCCATTCCTGACGAGCGAGATAGATCTTTGACAGACTGCTAGACAAGACAAGAAGATAGACAAGGCAGCGCCAGCCGTAGAGCTGGCGAAGCAAGCAAGTCGATTCCATTATAGACAAA